>JAPKYC010000226.1 GCA_026394505.1 Methanothrix sp. | reverse complement strand
TCTGATCTCGGGCCATTGTGTTTAATAAAATCGCAGAAGGATATAAGAGTATTAGATGCCATAAGTTAACGCTGCAAAGTGGATCCAATGAACAAGAACCTTTTACTGGCTGCAATCGCCGGCAAAGAGACCTCAGTTATTGATGAAGTGGCTGATGCGGAAGGAGTGAAGCCCAATTTTCTCTGTAGACAGATCGCCTCCGGACGCATAGTTGTAATGCAGCGAGATGGAGAGTCCCCCTTAGGCATAGGTGAAGGTCTGAAAACAAAGATCAATGCCAACATCGGGACCTCGGCTGAGGTTTTTGATCAGGATATTGAGCTCGAGAAGGCAAGGATCGCAGAAAAATACGGAGCGGACACTATCACCGACCTCTCAATGGGCGGAGATATCGATGTTATAAGACTAAAAATATTAGATGAGACAACCGTGCCTTTAACGACCGTGCCTATATACCAAACAGTTGTCGAGAAGGGCTCTTTCCGGGACATAACAGAGCAAGATCTTATCCGGATGATCAAAAAGCATGTTTGCATGGGGATTTCATCCATCGTCGTCCATGCAGGCTTCACCCTTGAGATGTTGGAGAAGCTTCGGCACTCGAAGAGGATAATGGGCCTGGTATCCAAAGGCGGGTCCTTTACATCGGCATGGATGCTGCAAAACAGCAGGGAGAACCCATTTTTGTCCCATTTCGACGAGATATGCAAAGCCCTCTATGAGAAGGACGTCGTGCTTTCTCTGGGAAACACCATGAGGAGCGGGTGTATCCATGACCACATGGATGGGCCTCAAGAGATGGAGATGGAGATGAACGCGAGGCTGGCTGGAAGGGCGAATGAGCTGGGTGTTCAGGTCATCATCGAGGGGATGGGCGGGCATGTCAGCCCTGAGAAGATAGCGGCCTACGTCGCCCATTACAAGAAGATGACCAATCATCGGCCTCTGTTCGTCGCGGGCCCCCTTCCACTCGACATTGGCGTGGGGTATGACCATATCTCTGGGTGTGTCGGCGGGTCTCTTGCGGCGGGAGCAGGAGCGGATTACCTCTGTTATATCACACCATCCGAACACCTCGCTCTTCCCAATGCGGCCCAGGTAAGGGAAGGGGTTGTAGCCTTCAAAATAGCAGCTCATGTGGGGGATATCTTAAAGTACGGTCCAAGACCCGAAGACCAAATTTTAGCAGGGTATAGAAGGGCGAGGGATTGGGAGGGGCAGTTTAAAGCCGCCATTGATGGCGATAGAGCCAGGGAGATCCACCATCAGGATAAGGCAGAGACCTGCTCCATGTGCGGAAAGTACTGCGCAATACTCATTATGGAAGAATATCTAAAATAATATGATTCGAGCATAGTTTTATATATTGTCCATCAAATTTACAATAGCGAGAGAGGAAGGGCGGCTGCCGCTGGCCAACTTTGGCCGGTGTGGAAAGTCCCCCCACCACTGGACACACAGACATCCCCTGAGGATGTGGGGCGAGAGCTCCGGCTCTGGCACAGAAACGAGACCGCTCCGCGTTAAAGCGATGATGCCGAGAGGCTGAAGGTCGCGCGGGAAGCGGATGAAACGGCGAAACCCTGTGGGTGCAAGCCAAAATAGAGCTGAAATCACGGACGTCCAGCCAAGCTCGGGTATGGCGCTAAGCCGAATGCCGTCAAAGAACAGAAGGGGGCTTACTCTCCTCACTCGCAAAAATTATAATGCTACTCATTTTATATGGCCAACACCATCCCATGGGAAACTAAATAAGATTGTAAAGCTAGATATATCATCAGCACCATATGTATTGCGCTGGAGATGAAACAAATGAAAAGAACGATTTCTAAGACGAAACTTTATTTAGCAATAATAGTATTGGTAGCATCGATCCTTACTATAAGCACAGTCGCTATGGGTGAGGATAGTCATAAGGCAATAACTCAAGATCTCATAAATTTAATTGAGAAAAATCCGGAAATCGGGAACATGCTGGAAGCATCCATCGCAAAAGCTAAAGAAATAAATCCCGACCCGAAAACGAATCCCGTTCAGAACTTATCGGACTACTATGATTTCATAGACAGTACATCAGAGATCATCCCACAAGATGTACTTGGGGATCCATCCAATATCACACGCGACCAAATACTGCAAAGTATCTGTTACTTCTATTTTCTGGTTGACCAACCACTGCCTGAATTAGAAAACAAGGGTCTGTTCAACAATACAATTCAGTACTATGAGCCATTTTCCTCATGGCTACGTGATTTTGCCGATGCTTGGGGATTGTTCCTTGATACCGAAGAGTCATGGAGCCCGAAAATCTATCAGGAATTTTATAACGACCCGAACTTCGGTTTGCAGAAGGGATGGTATGAGTCCTCATCTAACTGGAGTACATTTAACCAGTTTTTCTCCAGATACTTAGAATCGCCTAATGCGCGGCCTATCGCTTCGCCAAACGACACGAGCGTCGTTGTTTCGCCGGCGGATTCCGTCCCGCAGGGAACGTGGGCCATTGCTAACGACTCAACCATAGAGGTGAAAGACGGATTGGAAGTCAAACTTGTGCATTATTACAGTGTCGAGGATCTGCTTGGTAATGACAGTATGTACAAGGATGCCTTTGCCAATGGCGTACTCACCCACACTTTCCTGAATGTAAACGACTACCACCGCTATCATTTCGCGGTTGGCGGAACGATTAAAGAAAATAAATCCATAGTGCAAAATGTTGCTTTAGAGGTGTCGTGGAATTCCACAGGAAAGAAGTACGATCCAATCGACTCGACTGGCTGGCAGTTTTCCCAGACACGCGGTTACGTAATAGTGGATACGGAAAAATATGGGCTGGTGGCACTTATTCCCATGGGCATGGCCCAGGTGTCTTCTGTCAACTTCGAGAAAGGCGTTGTTGTTGGATCCGCTCCTGAAAAGGGCGACATGCTCGGCAATTTCCTGTTTGGAGGGTCTGATTTCATTATGCTTTTCCAGGATCGTGCCGGGTTCGAAATGACAGCGACGCCGGGTATTCACATCCTTATGGGCGAGGAGTACGGCGTGATGAAGGGCACGACCTGAGTAAGGTCAAGAAAGACCGGTAACTGAAGCGAATTGGGAGTCAAATTGCGGCGGCGCCTTGCATGCCCGCATTTTCCGCCGCGGGTGCGCCGTCGTCGTTTCTCTCCTGAACCCATGTTCATCGAGAATCCAGCCCCACGCGCGCGGGACCGCGAGAGCGCGCCCGCATGGAAGGGCCACCGGCATTCTCAGCTTTTTTTTGGCTTATTTAGCTGCATACTATCATAATAATATTACCTCAACGGGATCGCCATCTTCCAGCCCCAAAGCCCGCAACTTTACGGGCGCAATAATCTCGATCAATTCCGGAGGATAGCGGCTTTTCTCGGGCCGGACCACAGCGGCCTCGATGCCGTTCAGCTTGATGCGGTAGCATTTGCACTCGCCAAAGCTCTTGCCCTCCTCAGAGAAGCCCTCGATTTTGATTGCCTGCCGCTCTGCTGGGAAGGGCTCCTCCAGCCGCACGTTCAGGGTGCCGGGGAAGGGGACGAAGCCCAGTTTCTCCACGAACTGGCGGCTGTAGCCTTCCCGGGTGATGAAGTACCGGCCCTGCCCCATACCTGACGCAATTTTTCCGCGCATGAATTCGACCTGCCTGCTCTCAAATGCATCAGGCATCTTCGATTGGAATTCCCTTTCCAAGATCACGCAGTGTTTCAATATAGACTTCGATGGCCTCTTCAGCCATCAGAACAGCTTCTTTTGCATTCTTTCCGAAGGTATGGCATCCTGGAAGCGAAGGTACCGACGCGATATAGACGCCCTCTTCAGGGTCTCTTTCTATTATTATGCGATATTTCTTGGGCACAATCATTTTATCATTCTCGGATATCTCTATCTTTGATAAGGAGCTGGCAGCCATGATTATAATCCCAGCACAACTTTTAGTGTCAGGAGAGCCTTTTCGGCATCATTGGCCGAATAGTCCAGAGGTACTCCCATTTCGCTGAGCTGCATCAGCATTGCCTTGGCAATAGTGCATGCGCTAATACTTCTTCAATGCTCTTTACAGGAGTTATTTTAATCGCATCGAGAATATATGACGGAAGGCTTTGGGCATCTCTCAAATTGTCTTCCGGAAGAAGCACTTCTTTAATTCCCGCATCATATGCAGCTCTCACCTTCTCTTGAATGCCCCCCACTGGAAGGACCTTGCCCATGATAGTGATCTCGCCTGTCATTGCCAGATCATTTCTTATGGGAATGCCTTTCAATGCGGAGACTATACCTGTTACAAGGGTGACTCCAGCAGAAGGCCCTTCTTTGGGAATGCCCATAAACGTTGCCAGCACCGCGACATCAAAACTGCTACGCCACTCCTCAGTAATCCCTAGCACTTGATGTTTGGCTTTAATATACTGGGCACCAGCTTCGATGCTTTCCCTCATTACCCGCTGAATGGAACCAAGGGGAACGATACGGCCGGTGCCCTTCGTTGCCTGCATCTCAAAGAGCAGTAAGCAACCATGGTCGCCCGCAACTGCCAAACCGATGACTTCTCCCACAGAGGGTTGTAGAGGCAACGCAACTTTCTGAATTCTATTAGCGTCCGGTAGCTCGGGTGTGACCACTTTGCCCGTAGAAAGGATCTTCGCCCCTAAATTTATGCGCTCGTATTCTCCTGCGGCAATCAGGTGGAGCTGCTCACGAACCCGTTGACGAAGCTCACATGCGATAGTGAGAAGCTCTTCCAGTTCTCCGTCAGTTACTTTGCCATCAGGATAAATTAGCTTCATAAGTCCGGATGCCAGCTTCATTATTGCACGCTGATCTCGGCCAGAGACACCTCTACCGGTTCCACCTCTATCTACAAGCTCGAAGCGGGATCTCACAGCGTTCATAGGATCCGTTCGCCTGAGTTCATGCATGATCTCGCAGAAGTAGTCCGTGATAAAACCATAGTCTTTGGCATAGCTCTCTGGTGTCAACTTGGGGATCTCCCAGCCGGGCAAATAACCATGAATCCTATCCAGAAAGGCGGTGACCTGAAGAAAGTCCGGGAGTGGCTCGAAGAGATGATAGTACTTTTCATGGGGAAGATTGCCCTGGACATCCAGATTCCCAACGAACACCAGGCTGCCGAAGGCCAGTATCTCTTTCTTTCCGCGGCTGAACTTGGCGTCCTGCATGTAGGCCTGCATGATGCTTACGAAAGACTTGGTATCCGTGAAGTCCGTATTGGCTATCTCGTCAAAAACGACGCAATCCCTTGTCCCTACAACCCCTATCTTGCCGGTGTTGAGGTTAATAAAGAGCTGGGAAGGAGTAGCCTTGCCTCCCGATAGAACATGGGCGTAATAAGAGATGTTCCTATAGAGATAGGTCTTTCCTGTCTCGCGCGGCCCTAGCTCAATAAGATTCACATTTGTCTCGACCAGGGGGATGCATCTGCATAGGTAGAGAAGCTTCTGCCTACGGGTCAACTTATCCGGATTCAAACCACATGAGTTTATCAGGACGTCTACCCACTCATCCGTCGCGAATCTGGAACGCTTATCGATGTAATCTTGCTGATTTATGACGCTGACCTGGAACGGAGTGAACTCAACGATCTTGAAGGGACGGATTTTCTTGTTATGGATCTCGGTCTCATCGTAGGTCAGTTCGAGGGTTCCCCACATGCCCCCAGATAAGAGCATGGGATACTGATTGACAATGCTTTCTGGAATGTTAACGAAGCTCTCGTTTATGGCAGAGATAGATGCCCAGTACTTATCCTCTGTCTCGACCAACCGGGCTTCCATGTTAGCGATTAGAGTATGATGGCGGTTCTCTCTTATGAAATGGCGTATCTTCTCCGCCTCAGCACCATGGACAAAATTCTCCTTCAAACGAAGAATAACTTTGCCCATATCTGCGTAGAATGTCTCTTCTGAGCAGAAATTGTCAATGAGGTACTCCAGAACATATCGTGGGAATTCGTCAACGCCTGTGTTAAGGGTGTGAGCCTTATTGACGACCTTGCCTTTGAAAACCTCTTTGAGCTTTGTATTCACAGCACTCCATCTCCTACCCACGATTTATCGCATAGCTTTTTCATGTTTAGTTACCTCATGCCTCTTGGAGTCAGTCCCAGGATGCTGCCCAAGTTGCCCATGCGCCTAATGATCTTCTCGGAGTTGATCCTGATCCTGAACTCATGGGATAGTGACCTACGTGTCGCTCTGCGGCCTTCTTTGTAGTTTACAGTTACCGTTATTATGACTTTTATATCCTCTTTGAGTCGTTCTGAGGGAGGCAATTTAGTCATGTCTGGGACAAATCGATAAAAGACCACTTTCTCAGACAAGGCAGACAAATAAGCCACTTTTAGGGGTAATGCCATTTCATCTTGGCCACAGTTGTAGCTGGCCTCAATGTCAACACGCAGGTCCTGAGCCGATTCGCGATCATCAGGACGGCTCAGAATTATGTCTAATTCAACCTCTTCACCCTCGACAGCCTCTTTGGATCCACGCAGTTCAATTTTCAGCTCACCGGCATCGGGCTGTTTGACCTGCAGGACACACATGGGAATCATCATCTCCTGAATAGAGATTCCCCCATGAGTAAAGGCATCAGGCTTATGACCTCCCTTTCTGCTAAAATAATATCTGATTTTAGGAAACACGATCGACTGATATGTTTTGGTTATCTTGGTGTTCGTTCGTCGGTCTGAAATGATAACCTCTTTGCTGGGCATTCGAAGCTGAGATGGGGTGAAACTTATCATGTTCTCCTTGATCCGGTCAGGAATCCTTGAGAAGAGAAGAGATTGCTTTAGCCGGCAGTTCAAATAGGAGCAGTCGTACTCGTCATTCAAATCCTCTTCATTGAACCATATCGGCTCACGGCCCACCTGAACGAAGCCGTGATCTGCGGTTATGAATACTTTCGTCCCGGGCGAAAGACCGCGGACAATCTCCATAACTTCGTTCTTCAATATGTCTTTGATGAGCTGCGTATAAATGAAAGCTATCGGCCTTGATGGGATGAGTCTGCCATCGGAGATCTCTTTCATCTTGATCTTGTGGAGCTCCTTATCACAGAGTTCGAATATATAAACATCGAGGTTCCCGGCTCGATAGTGCACGGTTTCGCCAGTGCCGGCTCCATCGGGATTTACTACCTCAACTTGGCCAGCATAGCGAAACTCGCGTGCCAGTGCCTCTCTTAGAAGATCATCTTCACCACGACGAGAATCAAACTCATCCGGATTGGCTCCAGCACTGATAGCTTTTCTTGTGATATGGGTTTCGGAGGGCAGAAGCGAGGATGCTGGATAGTCCTTGATCAAATCCATGCGTCCCATCAGCATGGGACGAAAGAGCTCATCCCAGATATCATATCGCATGCCATCGAAGATAAACAGGACTGCTTTCTCTTTCTTTGGGTCCCAATGAGGTTTGATACACCTTCTCAGGATCTGGCTGGTCAGGATTACATCGCCATCCTTTTCGATCCATGAAGGATACTGTTTCTTGACCGTCTCCTGGAAGCGAAGGTTGATTTCGTCCAGCAGATCATTTGTCTTCTCCGTGACCTCTTGTATCCGTTGCTTTATGTGATCAAGAGATTCCAGGAATACCTTTGGCAGCCTATCGCTGGAACAGGGCAAGAGCTTCTGGCCTTCTGCCAGCCTTGCCAAGCGGGAGAGATTGTATTCAAGTCGATTGATCTCCTTCTTGTTCCAGAGATCGCGGAAAAACTCGAAAGCGAAATCATCCTTGGTAACCCGCATCTTACGGAGAGCTTCGAAGAGAGAGCTTCTAAGCCGACGGATCTCATAGGCCAGATGGTATGCCGTTTTGAGATTTGACCAGGAGCTCGATTCCCGAAGATCTACAAACCTGGCACCTTTATGACCACCAAAGATTACTTCATTGATCTTTCTATGCTCGGTCGGGCTCGCTTCACTTGTGAGAAGATCCTCAAGAGCCGCAAGAAGTGCCAGAGATCTGAGAAAAGTTGAATATTCTTCCTTCTCAATCACAGAGGCAAAATTCTTAGCATCCATTATCTTCATCTGGTCGATGAGCAGGAGTTTCAGGGATTCCTGGGTGAGAGAGTCCTCCAAGTCGCCCAAGTCAGATTCGGCCTGTAGGAAATCCAGCTCAACAAGCTTTGGAGCTGCCTCTTTCAGGACCTCCAGTTTTATGTTGGATAATGGTTTCAACAACGGGTCGATGTTGGCGAGCATTAGCTGCCAGTTGTCGAAGTGCTGGGCCAGGATGGCAGACAGATAAAAAGCTCTGATGACCCTCTCAGGATCATGATCGCCAAACCAGCAGAAGGGAGGTTCTGCTTGCGAGAACTGGTCCTTGATGGGCTTGATAATATCCGCTGCCAAATATTCGAGCACCCTCAGCTCTTCATGCTTTAAAAGTCCTATCGTCCAGAGGTCCCTTGAATCGAGCTTTTTAAAGGCTTTTTCGGGCACGCCGAGGGTTGCGAAGGCGACAATGGTCTTGAAGTCATGATCTGTGAAACGTCTTTCGTCTGCAGTCCGGAGGTTGGAATGAGCGCGCAGCGTTCCTTCGATATTCTTGACGATCAACCTCGCATAGCGGGATTCATTAGCTTCTGCAGGCCAGTTTGGGTCCCCTGTTTTCTCTTTCAGGAACTCGCGAAGATCCAGTCGTATCCTGGCCTCCTGGGGTGTTTTGGCCAGGAAATCCGGATAGAAGAGGGGAGGAGCCTTGTTTATCGCGGACCTAGCCTTCCGAGACTCTGGAGTTCGATCAATGAGAAGTATCTTCGGCGTTTCTGGATCAGAACTGGCCGCATCATAAAGCTCGCGGAAGACCAGGTTAGTAGAGGCAGGTATTGCGGTGAAACCATTACTTGTGGCAAACTCATTGATGACGCTGTCAGGCCTGAGGAGCTGCAAGGGGTCGCTTACAAGAACCCGAGGACTATCCTTTACATCTTCAAGCTTTGATAAGACCCAGTCTTTCAGCATGTTGCCACCTCATTCCAACTGGAGCATCTGCCTTGAATCGGGATCATCGTCTTCAAATTGCCCCTCCAGGAACTTCTTGAAGGCAGAGACCAGGCCGTCGATCTGATTTCGCTCGATTGTCCTGGTGATCGGCTTGAAGTCAGAGATACGTACCGATTTGACTAAAACTCTCAACAGATACTTGTTTATCTTGTCTACTAAGGTTGGATCTCGGAGGCTGCTTTCTGTCAGGTAAGACCTAACTTCGCTTGGGCTCTGGCATTTTAGCAGGGCTGCGATTTCAGGCTCGTTCTCTCCTTGCCTCAGTCTCTCTTTAATTCCAGGGCTTAAGAAGAACTCCATCTTCTTGTTGATGACATCATCGAAGATCCTCTGAGCCTCTTCAGACTTCTGAGAAGCGAAGTCAAGATGCTTGGATGCGCTACCAAAGGAGAGGGCGCAACCGTGTTCCGGCTTGACCTTCAGATCTTTATCAATCGATGACCGGGATTGTTCGGGACAGGAGAAGATTTCCTCAGATAGTTTCTGGAGCCTTGCTTTGATTTCCACGGAATCGTTCTGTTGAATTGCGTTGATCTTTTCCAGAACACAAAGGGCTTTCATCTCATTGCTCTGAAGTATCTCTCGGATCATGCGGCGGTTCTCGTCGATCCTCACTATGACGTTGTCATGCATGGCAGCATACTTGATGGTGTACTCGTGGATGAGGGACCACAGCGTCCCGGACTCTCCTGCCTGTGGAGGATTCTTGCCGATCAGTTCTGAGCTGAGTTTCACTTCCGAATCGATATAATGCTGCAGATTGTTCATTTTCGAGGATAGAGCCTTTTGCATCTCGCGGAGGGATGACAGTTCCTGTTGGTCCGGGATAGTGTAGCTGCAGTATGTATGCATGGTCTCCAGCTCCCTCTCGAATTCGAGGAATCTCCTTATTTTGTAGTAGTTGTCCAGCCGATTGGCCAGATCATCTATCTCTCTTTGGTCTGGGCCGGTCTGCTGGAAGACTCTGTATCCAAATGCCTGGTCTAAGGCATAGAGCACAGCCTCGATGTCCTTGCCGCCGCATAGATCGTTGGCAAAGAAGGCAGCAGCCTGCTCTACCTCTTTCTCGTAGGGATTATTCGCGGCTAGAAGAGAGAAAAGGTCTTTAGATTTTGCCAGGACTTCTGAAGATTGATCACTCTCTTTTTCGAAGGTCTCAACAAGCTCCTTGCGGTACCCCGAGATGATGGCATCATCGTTGGTATTCTTCAGTTCGTGCCCGAGTAGCTTCTCGGCGTAAGGGCGCAAAACTTCCCAGTTCTCGGGTTTGGCCAGGCGCTGCAATTCCAGCATGGAGTCAAGTACTCTGGCAGTGAAGTCTGTATTTGTAATGTTCGAGTAATCGATATAGCTAGAAGGAAGCCCGGACTTTGGCCCCAGAGCTATTCTGATCTTACCCTGCTGGACCAGGCAGAGGAGGTAGATTTGGACCATGCGGCGGGAGAGACCGTAGTTCTTGCCATTGGGCCCACCCACGCCCATGAAGTTCTTCATCAGGGTGTCAATTTTGATGGCCTGGCCGCCTTCGTCGCTCTTTGATTCGATGAAGGACAGGATATCGGAAACGTGACTGTTTGCAGATGTATCCAAAACTCTTTCGGCGCCTCTCCGGACGATCTTCAAGCCTGGGCCGAAGTTCAAAGCTGCGCTGATGTTTTTATCCTGCTTGGCACCCTTGGGGATCTGGCCGGTCTTGACGATGCCGTTTATGACGTTTACTCCGTACTCTTTGGTGAAGACCAGATTTCCCTCAAATTCAATGTCGCTGGAGTCGTAAGCAGCCCTTAAGACACGATCGACGATGGGAGTGAGAATTCCCGACAACTCTCCGGCTACATGAAAGTCCATCCTGGTGTTGTTGAGAGCGTCCATCCGGCCCCGGTCGTAGCTGCTGTCTACGATCTTGATAATTCTGCCCATCTCTGTCTGGAGCTGATCTGCTACCCAGTTTATGATGGCGATGGCGTCTTCGCTGTCTTTTCCCTGGCTGTCGGCAACCAGCTTCCTGTAGGCGGCAAAGTCCAGGAGCCGATCTCTCTCCTCTGCAGTCAGCTCCTCCGGTGTCCATACAATCAGCCTCGGATCGTTTCTCTGCAAGAGTATTTTGTTTAGGATGCTCTGGTCTAAAGGCTTAGTTCCCACAAATACGGCAAAGTCCAGGTCGGAATCCGGGCTGGCGATGGCTGGTAGAATCAGGCTGTCGGATACTACCCTTCCCAGATCCAGCATCTCAATTCTTCCTGCTATCTGGCGGCTCTGCCAGTTTACAGACAGGTTCTGGGGCCCGGCCTTTGCCGTGGACCTTTCCTCCCAGGGGCCCACGAAGGCAGCAATATCTCTGAAGATAGATCTAACGCCGTTTTCCAAATAAATGGTCATCTGGCGGGTGCGCACCGGCCACTCATCGAGAGCCAGGAGGTGGTTCCATGCCTCCTGCTGCATGAGAAGGTTGGATTCGGACTCAGCCCTGGCTTTTTCAAATTCGCGTTTAGGATTCTTGCTGGTTATTATGGGGTCGAAGCGGAATCTGGGACGGTTATCCTCATCGTAATTTGCGGCGATCTGCGGCAGCTCTTTGCCAAGACTGTCGGCAATGGTCTCATAGTGCTGGATATTCTCGTCCACGGTGGCATCCGGGCTCCTTTCCGTAAGGACGGAGTTGGCTATCTCCTCTGGGGTCAAGCCTTGCTGACGGGTCTTAGAAACGTAATAGAGAAAGAGGGTTTGCAATGTCTTGATGGATCGGTCCCGATACACCTTCAAGGTTCCCTTTGTGATGCTATCAATCTGCTTCTTGCATATTTCGTAGATCCTGTACTCGGTATCTTTGCTTGCCCGCAGAGCTTTGATTCCGGCGTATGTGCCGCTGGGGTCTTCTTCATAGGTAAGGGCTTCATCGAAGAAGTCCCAGAGGCGGATCAATTCAGTGCCTTGAATCTTCATCTGATATTTCAGGGTCTGATGCATGAAGTGAATGGCAGACCTGGTTGTAGTAAGCTCGTAGGTGATGGCTCTGAGGACTTCGATAGCTGGTTTATGGAAGGGGAAGAAGCGCCCAAACTCGTCTTCACTTATGGCGTTGGACCAGGTGAAGCCGCGTTTATAGTAGGAGTAGTAACTGGTTATCGCATCAGGCTTGATAATATCTCGAACGCGGGAGAGGACGATATCGTAATAGTCCTTCTCATCCTTGAGCAGGGGGATGAGCTTCAGCCGGTCATCGGCTATGATGTTCTTGGCACCCATCTTGGATTCTATGGCCTGCTGGGCAGCGCAGACGGTCCAGATGGGAAGATTGTGTACTCTGGTCAGACGGTTGGACAGGACCAGGAGGGTCTTCTCGTCTTCGGTCCTCTGAGTCTCGTCTCTATCCTTCATGAACAGGGAGACCTCGTCCAGCAACAGAAGAATGCCGCTGTAGCCCTCTGCCATGATGGCCTTAGCCATGTGCTCCAGGATCTCTTCCAGATCAGCCTCGATGCGCGGTCTGACCTTCAAATATTCGTCATAAAATCTCCAGAGTTTGTTGCCGCAAGATTCCTTGTAGGCGGGAGATTTATCGTCCTGAATCTCGCGGATGAATTCGTCAATTTCCTCAAACTCGTCTTCTTCAAAGAAGCGTGCATCTCGGAGAAACTTCTTGAGATCATTTCTGTATCGATCTAAATCGTCACTGATGAATCGATCCGCCAGCAGTTCCACCGGATAAAGGGAAATATTTTTTCCGGACTCCCGCAAAAGTTGCTCCTTTGCCTCATCCAGGATGTAATCCAACAGGCGTCTTCCGGAGCCGACACCGTCAGCGCTTCTTCCACCTGATCCAACCAGTGTTTTCACGACGACTAAGATGCCTTTGCTGGGCGCGGTGCTCTTGGCCTCCAGGCCTTCCTCCCAGAACTGGTAGAGCGACTCTCGCTTTCCCCGACCGGCCTTTTGCTCTTTTTCCCGAACCCGATCCCAGGAATCCTTCGAGCCCAGCGCAAGCGAGGCCAGGAAACAGAGGAGATGGGACTTTCCGGAGCCGAACTCGGCCTGGATCCAGTAGCCCTGGCCAATAGGATCGCCCACCTGGTCGGGCCTATAGGGGGCGGCCATCTTTCGGAAAATGTCGTTTAAAAAGTGGCGGACGGGATCGATCTGAAACTCCTGGATGGTTTTTTGCTCCGGATTTCTTTGGCGGAAGGCGTCAGGGTCGAGGTGGCCTCCGGCCCAAACGTGCTGCTCCAGAGTGTAAACGGAGATAATTTTATCCGGAATCTTGCAGATCTTGTCCAGGCTCTCCCGGTAGGTAAAAATGTCCTGCGTGGCGCTCATGCTTGCCATTCCTCCAATCCTATCTGTGTCTTCTTCGCCCTTCGTGGCTTCTTCTCCGGCTTGGCTGTTCGGGCCAGCATCTTGCCGCAGATCTGGTAGTCCTCGTCCGCGTTCACCTGGATCTCCTCGGTCAGGCTCTCCAGGTTGAGGCCGCCTTTCTCGTAGAGCAGTTTGCCCTGTTCGTACATGCCGGAGCGCTTGCAGTGGCGGATCCAGTCGGCCAGGGTGGCGTCGCCCGGCCGCTCGCCCGCGGGCACGGGCACGCCCTGCTCCAGATAGGCCAGGTAGCGCTTGATCCTGCGGCTGACACCCTGAGATCGGCCTTCTTTCTTGATCTGCTCTTCTTCAGGGGAGGCAGGCAGGCGGTAGGTGCCTTCATCGGTTTTGTAGAAGTAGTCGAGGAGCCACTCGACCAGAGGCCGGCGCGGCTTGTCCTTGGCCGGCACGGCGTAAACATAGTGCTCAAATACATCGGAGTAATGGACGCCTTCATCCTCTGGCTTCTTGGATTTGGCAATAAACTCCCGGATGGCAGAAGCGGCGGCGTCTTCTTTGCCGGACTCGGCAGAATCGTCGATCTCCGTCTCCCGCAAGTACCAACGGGCAGCGCCGTTGGCCTCACCTTCGGTATGAAAAGGCTCAGCCACCTGGGAAAGAAGGTCCTCGAAATTATGGGACTCCATCCGGCCCCGGCGCACCATGCGGCTGACGACCTCGTCAAAGATGCGATCCTTGGTAGTGCCTGGATTTGAGGTGAGGTAAATGGTTATGATGTTTTTGACCTTTTCCTGGAAGGTACCAAAGTCGTCAAGTTCCGTGATTAACGGGGCGCCTAATTCATCTGGTTTAGGCTTCCTGAAGTTGATTACCAGATCCCGCTTGTTGACCTTGTCGGCGGTGAGCTGGTTGTAGGACTTCTGGCCGGTGTCGATGAAGAGGACGGAGCC
>JAPKYC010000100.1 GCA_026394505.1 Methanothrix sp. | reverse complement strand
CCCAAGGGTGAGCGCATCTGAGGCGATCCGGGCACTGGAGAAAGCAGGCTACTTTCTGGTTCGCCAGAGCGGCAGCCATAGGATCTACAAGAATGCAGAAGGACGAAGGGCCACGGTGCCTTATCATTCCGGCAAAGAGCTTCACCCCAAGATCTTTAGGAGCATTTTGAGAGATGCAGACCTGACTGCCGATGAATTTCTAGAGCTGATGAAATAACGAACAACGATCCGGCGGTAAGATATTTATGGCATCGAGCCCCGGCCCGATGGCGCAGGCCCACCCGGACGACAGGCCCACATGCGGGCGCACGAGCGCGGGCATGCGCATGCGGGCGAGCGGCCCCGCGTCCGGAGGCAGCGCACGAGAATGCGAGGCGAGACGGGAAGACGGCATGGGCAACGTGCCTGTCAGGATGAACTGGATAAAGCAAATTGGAATTCCGGCCAAAGCTGATTACACTCTAGAAAGGATCAAATGCCATGACCTCATTGTCTTTAGAGAGGGAAAAAGCTTGAGCGACCAGATGCAGCCCGTTCGTGAAAAAATAATAGGTATTTTGCACAGAAATGATGTAAAAAAGGCATCCTTTTTTGGGTCAATCGTGAGAGGGGAGATGACCGAAGAGAGCGATGTGGATCTTTTGGTCGAATTTGAAGGCAAAAAGAGCCTTCTGGATATTGCCCACTTGAAGAATGAGTTGGAAGATGCCATTAGCAGAAGAGTGGATGTTCTGACTTACAAATCGCTGCACCCCCGTCTCAAAGATAGAATTCTGGCCGAGCAAGTACCGATAATATGAAGAAAGATCCTGCGGTTTTCCTGGGCCATATCCTGGACAGCATTGAGCTTATCGAGAGCTATTCCAGGGGAAAGACCGAGCTGGATTTGATGAATTCAGTTGGCCTACAGGATAAAATCATCCGAAGAATCGAGATAATCGGAGAAGCCGTGAAAAACCTGCCTGCGGATCTGAGAAAAGATCACCCCGAGGTTCCCTGGAGAGACATGGCAGGAATGAGGGACATTGTAGTCCATCAGTATTTTGGAGTAGATCTTGAGTCAGTATGGCGGGCGGCAACCGTGGATTTTCCAGAGCTGAAGGCGAAGATCTTGAAGATTCAAGAAGAGCTTAGCAAATAGGCCAGGTGAATGAGAGGGATCCAGGATTATGGCAGAGATCTACAACGACCAAATCTAGATCGGTAATCCTGGTAAACTAGCCCGATGGCACAGGCCCACCCGGACGACAGGCCCACGTGCGGGCGCACGAGCGCGGGCCTACGCCGGCGAGCGGCCCCGCGTCCGGAGGCAGTGCACGAGAGCGCGAAGTGAGACGGGAGGAGAATCCCCGAGATGCCCGATGATCTGAATAGCCAATTGGCAAGACTAAAATCCAGCCTGTCGAGCCCATTGATCCTGAGCATAAGTTTATTTCCCAAGAAAGACCTGATATCATATAGATGCAGCCGATAAAAATAATAATAGAAAAGCATTTGGATGGTTATGTCGCCTATCCTATCGGCATTAAAGGCATCGTCGTGGGAGAAGGCAATACATATGAAGAAGCCCTTGCCGATGTGAAATCCGCCATCCGATTCCACCTAGAAACCTTTGGCCGAGAAGCTCTTGAGATGGATGGAATCAGCGAGACCTTCGTGGCTGAAGTGGTAGTGTGACGAAGTCTCCAAGAGACGCGCCAAAAATAAAGGTGATTAAGGCTCTGGAAGCCTTGGGCTTCGAGGTAATTCGAGAAGGCAATCACATTTCCATGAGCAGAATCAATCTGGATGGAAGCAAGACGCCTTTAACCCTGCCAAACCATAAAGAAATCAAGAGTTCTACGCTATTGTTGATCTTAAGGCAAGCAGGAATTACAAGAGAAGAATTTATTAAAGTATTCAACGAACTGTGATCTCCGACGCCAAATTAACGCTCGGCTTTACCTTTTTTAATTCTATCCGTGGACGCGAAACCGCATCGACGCGCCTGGCCCACATGCGGGCGCACGGACGCGGGCAGGCGCATGCCCACGCGGGCGAGCGGCTCCGCGTCCGCAAGGCAGCGCATGAGAATGCGAGGCGAGCCGGGGAGGATAGTGAATGGCAAGAAAATCCTTGGCATTGTTGTTAAGGTCTCCAGATTTGGAGCCATTCCACACCACTAAAATCTCTGTCATTTGATGCCATTGTGATCACACTTTCCTGTTTCATAGTTGCCAGATGAAGAGCGTCATTAGATAAGAGTGCGTATTTCTTGGAGTCTCATCCAACCCGGAGGGGCGCGCTAAAATGAGCACCGCTTTGGAGAAGATCACAGCCAGGGTGCTGGGAGTTTGCGGGTACCAGTTCCACCTGGAGATTTGATGATGTCTGCTGCTGGAAAGGGCAAATTTTTTGGCCCATCATCGGATTGACAGTCAATCAGAATGGGAAGAGGGTTGAAAATTGGAGAAGAATGATATTTTGAAGATGGAAGGCAAAGAGCCAAAAAGGGCCCCAGCCAGAAGGAGATCATGGCTGGGCAAGGCGGGCGTCAATTATAAAATGGCAGATCGAATTCAGATGCTGTATCTGACAGTGGTTGGTGTCGCTCTGGGCGCAGCTTCTGTTCTGGGAGGCTGGACGCAAGACAGCCTGTGCACTGTATACTTATCGGACGCGGTTTATCTCTCAATCGATAGGATCGACGACAAAGCTCTGGGAGAGATAGCAAGCATAGCCCTGACCGATGCAGAGGTGAGGTCCAGACTGGATGCCAGCGGTGCCGGTGCCAAGTTCATCAATTGTGTCCTGCCAGCAGAGTGGTACATTTCGGAGATATCGCTGCATCGCAGTGAAGGTGCCGGAGGGCATTACACCCCTGGAGACTACAACAGGAGTCTGTACAAGGTCGCCTTTACCGGGGTGGAATTGGCGGATGCTAATAAAAATGCAGAAGGCAGAGATATCCTCTCCAAGGCTTTGAGAAGGACGCCAGTTGCCAAGGCCTGGATCGACCTGTCCCAGGAAAAGGTCATCGAGGTGAAGAACCCTCCTGCATCTGTAATGTACGAGGGAATCCCGGTGCCAATCTACTAGGCAGAAAAAAAAAGGAGATGAGCATATGATAAATGAGCCTGCCAGGATATGCCCCTGGCAACATGCATGGTTCCTCGATAATTGTGTCCGAAGAACCATCCACAATCCGGATAGGATTATTGGAAGATACATTGAAAAAGGCCAGACTGTCCTGGATCTGGGCTGCGGTCCCGGCATGTTCTCCTTGGCCATGGCAAAAATGGTGGGGGAAGATGGAAAGGTAATCTCTGTGGACATCCAGGAAGAGATGCTCCAGATTCTGAGGAAACAGAGCGAAAATGCTGGATTTCAGTCCCGCATCTATCTTCATAAATCCCGATCGGATGGGATAGGCATCAGAGATTCGGTGGATTTTGCCCTGGCATTCTATATGGTCCATGAGGTTCCAGACAAAACCGGCTTCTTGAAAGAGGTTGCCGCACATATCAAGCCTCTGGGAATGATTCTGATAGTCGAGCCGAAGTGGCACGTATCCGAACCCTCCTTTGAAGAGACAGTAGATGTTGCCAAGCACTCAGGGCTGAGACTGATCTCTCGACCTAAGATTCTCTTTAGCAGAGCTGTCCTTCTACAGAAGAATTCCGGCTAGTCCAGGAAACCGGGGTTGGATTTAAGTATCTGAAAATGGTTTCTTTCTAGAGGTCAACCAAATAAATTTCAAGGTGATTTATTTTGCATAAAAGCGTAGTCAAGGATCCGAGCCTGGCCGAGGCGGGAGAAAAGCGCATTGAATGGGCGCGAAGGCACATGCCTGTTCTGGAGCAGATCAAGCAGGAGTTTGAGAAGGAAAAGCCACTGCAGGGCGCGCGCATCGTGGCCTGTCTGCATGTCACAGTGGAGACGGCCAACCTCATCACCACTCTGGTGGCCGGCGGCGCCGAGGTGGCAGTCACCGGCTCCAATCCGCTCTCCACGCAGGATGAAGTGGCGGCGGCTCTGGCGGCGCGGGGGCTATACGTCTACGCCTTCCGGGGCGAGAATGAGCAGGAGTACTACGACTGCATCAAGAAAGCCCTGGACCTCCGGCCCAATGTGAGCCTGGACGACGGAGCCGATACCATTGCCATCATCCACAAGGAGCATCCGGAGCTGGCCGCGCAGATGTTCGGCGGCTGCGAGGAGACCACCACCGGTGTCGTGCGCCTGCGGGCCATGGCCGACGACAAAGCTCTGCTCTATCCGGTCGTCGCCGTAAACGACGCCGAGACCAAGATGATGTTCGACAACCGCTACGGCACCGGCCAGAGCACATTGCACGGCATCATGCAGGCCACCAACTTCCTCTTCGCTGGCAAGACCGTGGTCGTGGCCGGCTACGGCTGGTGCGGCCGGGGATTTGCGTTGCGCGCCCGCGGCCTGGGGGCAAACGTAGTCGTAGTTGAGATCGAGCCGAGAAAAGCCCTGGAGGCGGCCATGGACGGCTATAGAGTCCTGCCCATGCACAAGGCCGCGCCCCTGGGAGATCTATTTGTCACGCTTACCGGCAACATAAACGTGGTTCGTAACGAGCACTTCATGCAGATGAAGGACCAGGCAGTCCTCGCCAACAGCGGCCACTTCAATGTGGAGATCGACATCCCAGCTCTCGAGAAGATGGCCGCAGAGAAAGCGCAGGTGCAGAACAATGTCACCGAGTACAAACTCCCGGACGGCCGCAGGCTCTACCTGCTCGCGGAAGGCCGGCTGATCAATCTGGCTGCTGCCTACGGCCATCCTCCCGAGGTCATGGACATGTCCTTTGCCAACCAGGCATTGGCCGTGCGCTACATAGTGGAGCAGGGACGACGTCTGGAGAAGAAGGTCTATGCCGTTCCTGTGGAGATCGATCGCAGGGTGGCGGAACTGAAGCTGGCCTCCATGGGCCTGGAGACGGAAAAGCTTACCGCGGAGCAGGACAAATACCTGCATAGCTGGCAGATGGGGACCTAAAGGGAACATAAAGGAGTGTCCGGCCTTGGATCTGAAAAGAGGTAACCTGGAAGCATATCTGCAGAGCCTTTATGGGCGAGATTTATCGCTCCTGAGCACCCGTAAGATGGGTGAGACCATACCCACCACAGAGGACGTGAAAGGATTCGGATACGGATCGCCTCTGCTGGTGGAGTACGAGATCAAGGGAAAGAAGGGCTCGGCCGTACTCTCCTCCATGCGCGTGCAGCATGGCTTCGGCCACGACCACTTCTCCGACCGGGCAGGGATTCTGATCTGGCAGAATTCGACCTTTGCCGACCTCCCCAAACACGTCCCATCTCTCGATGTGGGCTACTTCACGGAAAAAGGGACGCTGGTCTCGGCGGGAGACGCTCGCGAATACTTCTTGCTCATGGAGAAGATTGAGGGAAAAGAGTACTTCTTTGACCTGGAGCGGGTAAAAGAGCAGGGCGCAACCGACCTGGACTACGACCGGGTCATAGCCCTCTCCAATTACCTGGCCGAGATTCACGCCGTCAAGAACGACTGCCCACCCCTCTATCTGCGCAAGATCCGGGAGACTGTGGGAGACGGCGAGTGCATCTTCGGCATTCTGGATGACTATCCGGACAGTCCCGGCTTCCTGGACCCGGATGAGCTGCAAGAGGTCGAGAAGATCTGCGTAGAGTGGCGCTGGATGCTGCACGACAAAGCCCGCCGCCTCTGCCAGGTGCACGGCGACTTCCATCCCTGGAATATTATGTTCCGGGAGGGCACTGACTTCTCCGTCCTGGACAGAAGCCGGGGAGAGTGGGGCGAAGCTGCGGACGACATCACCGCACTGGCCATGAACTACATCTTCTATTCTGTGCAAAATAGCCTGCGCCTGACCGGGGACCTGAAAGACCTCTTCGAGCTGTTCTTCGAAAACTACCTGGAAAAGACCGACGACGAAGAGCTGCTGGAGGTTATCGCACCGTTCTTCGCCTTCCGGGCGGTGGTCGTGGCCAGCCCCACCTGGTATCCGCTGCTCTCCGATGATGTGAGAAGAGCTCTCTTCAACTTCCTGGAGAACGTCCTTGCTTCAAAGAAGTTCAATTACAGGGATGTGAACAGCTACCTGGCCTGAGGATGACGACCTACGCCTTTGAGCTGTCCGGGGAGCATGAGACCCTGCCCAGAAGCGAGGCTCTGGCCCTGGTGGAGATCAACTCCTCCCGCTTTTGCATTGTCGCCTTTCTGGACCAGTGCCTGATAGTGGAGGCGGAAGACCTCGATGTGCAATTACTGGGCAGTCGTCTGGCCATGACCCATCGTATCATCGAGGTGCTGACGATCTCTGACGCGAACCTGGAGGCACTCGCAAAGTCTGTGAGCCAACTGGTGCTGCCCTGCAAGAGATACTTGGTCAGGGCCCGGCGCATCAAGGATGCCGCGCCTGGCGCAGATGCCGTGGAGCGCGAGGTGGGACGCATCCTTTTTCAGAGAGGCTACAGGGCGGACCTGAAAAGGCCGGAGATGGTGCTGCGAGCCGTCATCACTACTGGAAAGATAGTCCTGGGACATGAGGCTGCCAGAACCGATAGAAGCTCCTTTGAGGCGCGCCGGCCTCACCTCAAGCCCTTTTTTCATCCCGGCGTGCTCATGCCGCGCATGGCCCGCTCATTGATTAACCTCACCCAGGTTCGCGCAGGTGAGATGCTGCTCGATCCCTTTGCCGGAACCTGCGGCATTCTGATCGAAGCCTGCCTGATCGGCATCCAGGGACTGGGCATAGAGGTTCAGACCCGGCTGGTGAAGGGCGCTTTATGCAATTTGCATACGCTTGACTGCTCTCTTTTATTGGGGGATGCGCTGCGCTTGCCTCTGAAAAACTGTTCCATCGATGCTGCCGTCCTGGACACACCCTATGGACGGTCGGCAAAAATCCTGGCAAAGTCGAAAGAATTTCTTTTGGAGGAAAGTTTGAGCGAGCTCTTCCGGGTGATCAAGCGTGGCCGTCGCATGGTAATCGTGGCGGATAGCTCTCTTGATGCCTTGCTCGCGAATTCCGGCTTTGAAATTATCCAAAAGCATACGGACCGCGTGCATGGAAGCCTGACGAGGCAAATATTCCTCTGCCGGAGATAATATGGATAGTGTCTAATGACCTGTCTTCTGCTAGAAGCTTCTCAGGCCTCTGCCGCCTCATAGTCGGTATCGATGGTGTCCGCTAGGCCATCCTCGGTGTGGGCTGTCACCATGCGCTCGGAGACATCCTGATCGGAGAGTATCTCCAAAAAACGCGTTGTGTATCCATCCTTCTCCGCTGCTTTCTGGCTGTCGAAGATATTCCTGTACTCCGAGATGGTGGAAGGAGCTACCCGCAGACATCCCGCCATCTCTTTGACGGATTTGCTGGCATCCGCTAGGCGGAGAAACTCATCCTTGTCGAAAGGAGGCTTCAAATCCGTATCCCGGAATAAATGGAGCTTGATTCGGGCCCGGCTGACGGTTTTATTGAGGGCTCGATCACCCAGTTGCTCTGCGATCTCGGTATCACTTAGTCTCTTATAAAAGAGCCTGACTACTGTTGATAACTGCTCTGCAGTCAGCTTTGTCTGTATGCCGTATTGTTTTATCATCTCCTGGACTACTCCCAATAAAGCGCGCTCAATCTCGCCGCTTCCCCGGAGACTACCATGACGGGTGGCCTGCTTCTCCACGACCTTGGTTGTGGCGCCAATCTTTATAACGAGGTCCCGAAGCTGATCAGTCCTGCCACTCATTTAAGATACTCACCCCTTGGAAACACCTTTGTTTATAGTATAAAGAGATTTCCATGGTATTACAAACCTTTTTATACACGGCCTTCGTCTAAGGGGGCGGAATGTCCGAGACCAGCATATATATTGTGAAGACCACGGCGAATCAAGAACGATCGGTGGCCAACATGATC
>JAPKYC010000086.1 GCA_026394505.1 Methanothrix sp. | reverse complement strand
GATCGGGGCCTAGAGAGGTAGAAGCGCTCATGTGCACAATCAGGCCGACATCTCGACCGTAGCCGCGGTGCCCATGCCGGACCATTCCCTTCTGCTGGAGAACGGCATTGGCCCCACCCTTGGCCACCTTGTTTACCATTTCCGGCAGATCGACCAATCCCTTGATGGGGCCGACGGATATGCCGTGGTCCAGTGGAATTATGACTGTGTTCCCGCTGTCTCTGTCCATTATCCTTTCCATTCGAACTCTCTTGCCAATCTCACTCAAATCTTATCATCCCGTAAATGCTAACATGCTCCATGCTAACACGTATCATATTTAAGGTTTATGATTAACTTGATTGATGCTCAAAAAAGAGAGGCTTGAAGGATTCAATTGATATTATGAAATGGCTAGCTGCAACCGCAATCGCTGTGATCGTGCCCACAGCCGCTGTGGTCATGGTCGTGATCGCAACTGCTGTGATCATGCTCGCAGCTATCGACATTGGCACAGGAACCACAACTTGAGACTTCATCCTCAGGGCCCCGAATGATGAAACCGGTCCCCCGGTCGTCGTCCACATAATCAATTATGGTCTCGCTGAGCAGTTCAGTATCTTTTGGGCTCATGTAGACCTTCACGCCCCGGCTCTCAAAGATTTTGTCACCCTCTTCCTCGTCTCCCAAAGCCAGACCATAGTTCGCGCCGGTAGAATCAATAGCTGCCAGGAACATCCTGATCACTTTGCCATCCACCAGGCTGCGCTTTATCATATTAGCTGCCGCTTCTGTAATCTCGATCATGAATTGCACATCCAAATTATATCACCACAAACTCGTATGTGAACTACCGCGCCCTGTTGGGCACGGCTTCCCACTTCATTGCCAAAACTTGCGTCACTGATATGTGATGTAGAGGTTTTAACTCTATGGGCACTACGGGCTGTTCCATCCCTGCGATGAGTATGTTTATGGAAGCATTGTAGTCTCGATCACATGAGAAACCACAATAAGTATCTGATAGCTCTTTCTTCACAATGCTTTCACAAGCAGAACACCTTTGAGTGGTGTTCCTGGGAGCTACTTTCATCAGCTTTCGACCAGCACTTTCAGCCTTGTACGAAATTTCCTGTTTCTTGCTTTGATGCATCCTTGAATCTTGCGATGCATTTTGATCCTGATATCTCCGATCTTGGAAAGGTGCAATAGGCCATGATCTTGATCGAGCTTGAAGCCAGACTGGTTATAGTCCATGGTTTTATGCCAGCAATGGCCTTTGAATCTGATCGGTCCTATCTTTCGGCCATTTTTCTTCGAAGCTGAAAGTCCCTTGATGTTGGACCAGAGTGTGTAGTTGACCATCTGAAGAACTTTGGAATAGGAGATTGTTATAAAGCCATCTACAAGCATCCAGAGCTTCGGCTAACTTCTGCAGAATCGCTTTATTCGGAAGCATCTGATACTTGTAGCTGATTATCAACGAATACATGCATGAAGGCATCATATTTATATCAAATGTGTGGGGAGCGAAAGCAATTCAAGGGCAAAGGACTTCGCTTTCTTCCCGCGGCCTGAACGCCGGGGACTTCACGCTGTTTCGACATATCATCGAAACTCTCGCTGACCCGCAGTCAGCGATATCCGTCCTTCGCGATCCTGCGAAGTTAAAGATATTATTATCAGGCAAGAATGGAGGATTTATCATAGGGGAGCAACAAGGGATAAACCATGGGCGTTGATTTGGGAGACCTGCTACAGAGAAAGAAGATCGAGATAAAGGATCTCTCCGGAAGATGGGTGGCGATCGATGCTTTCAACACCCTCTACCAGTTCCTGAGCATAATCCGGCAAAAGGACGGCACGCCGCTCATGGACAGCCAGGGAAGGGTGACCTCGCATCTATCCGGTTTATTGTACCGCACCGCAAATCTCATTGAGGCCGGGGTCAAGGTGGCCTTTATCTTCGACGGAGAGCCGCCCTCCTTTAAGGCAGAAACGCTTGCGCAGAGGTCAGAGGCAAGGGATAAGGCGGCAGCCGCCTGGCAAGAAGCAAAGGCCGCCGGCCAGGATGGATTCAAGTATGCTCAGGCGGCCTCCCGCATCAACTCCGAGATCCTGAAGGACGCAAGAAGGCTCATTTTAGCCATGGGGCTTCCCGTCATTCAGGCCCCATCGGAAGGCGAAGCGCAGGCGGCCCGTATGGCAGCCAGGGGCGACGTCGAACTGGTAGGCAGTCAGGACTATGATTCACTCCTCTTCGGGGCTCCCTTGGTAGTAAGGAATCTGGCCATCACCGGCAAGCGAAAGCTTCCCAGGAAGAACATTTACGTGGATGTAGAGCCGGAGATTATTCATCTGGAGGAAGGGCTGGCCCGCCTGGGCATCAGCCGAAAGCAGCTTGTGGAGATCGGCATCATGTGCGGCACCGACTACAACGCCGGCCTGACCAGGGTCGGCCCAAAGACGGCTCTAAAGCTGATCCGGGAGAAGGGGGATTTAGAAGCCGTTCTGGCCGAGCAGGAGGAGAAGATCGAGAGCTTCGCACAAATCCGGGAATTCTTCCTTCATCCCGATGTCACGAACGATTATGAGATTAAGATGAAAAAGCCCCGTAGGGATGAGATCGTCTCCTTCCTGGTAGAAGAGCGAGACTTCGATCAGGAGAGAGTGGAAAAGACGGCGGGACGGCTGGAGGAGGTCTATCGGCGTGGCCAGAGCACACTCGACCGCTGGTTCTAACTCCGGCTTCTCCGGCTATGACCTTGACCTGGATAAAGCTATAGATCTTATCCAAAAGAGCGGGGCTCAGCGGGTGGGCCTGCAGGCTCCGGAGGGGCTGAAGAGGGCCACGCCCGCCCTAGCCCGGCAAATTGAGGAGAAGACGGGAGCCGAGGTCATCATCTCCGGAGATCCCTGCTTTGGGGCATGCGACGTAGACATGCAGCTTTGCCGGGAGGTGGACCTGATGCTCCATCTGGGCCATGCGCAGATCGGGATTGGGCCTGACAATGTCATCTTTCTGGAAGCCAGGATGAAAGAAGACTTGAGTGATGTGGTGGATAAGGCGGCAATATTGCTCAAGGCCAAGAGAGTGGGCGTTACTACTACCATCCAGCATGTGCACAAGCTCGACCAGGCGCTAGAGGCCCTCAAGGAACATGGCATCGAAGGCCTGCTGGGGCCGGCAGAAGAAAGGATTAGGTATCCTGGGCAGGTTCTTGGCTGCAGCTACAGCACGGTCAGGGCTCTGGATGTGGAGGAGTATCTCTTCATCGGCACAGGACAGTTTCATCCTCTGGGCATCGCTCTGGCCACGGGCAAGAGAGTGGTGATCGCAGATCCGGTCGCCGGCGAGGTATCGGAGATCGATACCGATCCCATGCTGCGGCGGCGCTTCGGGGCCATCACTCGGGCAGGGGAGGCGAAGCGCTTCGCCATCCTGGTCTCCAAGAAGCCCGGACAGAGGAGAATGGAGCTTGCGGAAAGGCTGAAGGCATTGGGCGAGGCCAGGGGACGGGAGATGTTTCTGGTTTATCTGGACAACATCGAGCCGGACCGGTTGCTCAACCTGGGGGCCGAGGCGGTGGTATCCACAGCCTGTCCCAGGGTGGCGCTCGACGATGCTGCCAAGTATCGGATTCCCATTCTCACGCCACCGGAGTTCGAGGTGCTGGTTGGGGAGAGAGAATGGACGGAGTATAGATTTGATGAGATATCATAATTACAGGAATGAGATGATTGTCCAGGCCAAAGGCTCCATCACTGTGACCGGCCAGGGCTCATCAGCCCAAAATGGCACAGAGGAAATAGGATCTCAAAGCCAGGCCCTAACCGCAAGCCCAAGCGGCTGGGGGATAATCAGCGATACGCAGGACTTTGCAGAGAGGCGCAAAGTCAAGAATCTCAGCGACGAACCGGATGGCTGGTCTCCTCCTCGGGAGGAGTTCACTGAGTACCTCAGGCCCGAGCTATATGCTTCCGCTGAGAGGGGGCAAGCCCCGCTCACTGTCAGCTTCGACGCCGGCGGAACGTTTTCCCGCTACGGTGTGATGCGATACAGCTATGATGTCGCCTGGGGCCCGCATGTGGCAAAGGGGACTGGGAGTCCGTGAATCTGCAGCATTCAAACTTTTTGGAAGAATAAATAGGTTCCACGCCATTGGTCATCGGTCAAGGAAGATGCAATTGCAGCAGAACACCAAAAGAGCTTGATCATTGCCTTCTTCGCGGCTTCGCGCGAGATCCCGTTTCACGCGAAGGCGCGAAGCCGCGAAATTTCGATGAGAGAAGGACAATTTTCCGCCAGAGCCCTCGGGCTCTTGCCGGCGGAGCCGTTCCTGGGCAGCGCCAACCGGAGCTACAGCGCTGATCCGCCAGACGGGCCCGGCTGCCCGCACGCGTTTTTGGAGAGGCGAGGGCTGGGGCCTGCGCAGCTTGCAGCTTGGATCATATAATCGAGGAAACATCCAAATAGCCCAACGAACACATATTGTGGATAACATGAAGCTGAAAGTCAAGATCGCCGGCGCCAAAGTACATGATGTAGGATATCGCGTATTCCTGCTGAAGCATGCCATGAACCTGGCCCTGCCAGGCCTCTCTACCTACAACTGGGAAGATAACGGTCAACAAGAAGTCATAGCCCTGGTGGAAGGAGACGAAGCCAGAATCACCGCTTTCTTGCAGACGATTGAGATGAATAAGCCGGAGCTGGCCGAAGTCTCTAAGGTGACTTTTGAGGATTACAACGGAGACGTAGGGCGAACCAGTGAAGTTGCCATGTTTTGCTCTTTCGTTCAACTGGACAAGGCGATCCCGCTACTCCTGGATATGAGAGATGATCTCAAAGCAGTGCGAAAAACCACAGGCGCAACGCTGGATGAGATTAAAGGCATAAGAGAAGACATTCAGCCAGGATATGCAATGCAATTTCGGCAAATGCAGGCGGATGTCCGAGCCATAAAGGATCGGCTGGGAATGGCCTGATATTATTGAAAATGGGCGCTGTGCTGTTCAGGAGCCGGCCGCAATTTCTGGCGGGGCGGGCGTCCGGCGCGAGGACGCGGGTGATGGGCCTCAGCGACCCGCCTCCGCCCGGAAAGGGAGAATGCTTCGTTTTGGGCCCTGAGCACTTCGATTTTAGTAGCGGATAAGCAACCAAGAACCAGCCTTTGGGCCACGCCGCTGGAGCCGCACGTGGGCAAAGGCTATCCGGGGCCATCGCGCCGTCCGCCAGGCGGGCCTGGCTGCCCGCACGCGCGCGCTCGGGCGCGGGAGGCCGGTCGGGCCTGAGGGTCAGGCGGAGATGGTGGTCGGATAAGGCTGCTTTTCCGGGGGGCTGGATTTTGGGAAAGCAAAGCCTCCGATTTCCTATTATTAGCTGAAAATTATAGCCAAACAACTAACGATCCCACCACAGAGACTTTTTAAAAGGAATTCCTGGCAGATGAAGTATAATCTGTTTATATT
>JAPKYC010000218.1 GCA_026394505.1 Methanothrix sp. | reverse complement strand
ACTGAAGGATTTGAAAAGACAATCCCTCTTGTCAATGGGAATCCCAATACCTGTATCTTTGACAGTGAAATGAACCAAATCATTTGAGTTCGAAGAAACATGAATCGCAATCCTGCCCCGCTCAGTGAACTTTATAGCATTTTCCAGCAGATTTTTGAGGATTTGCCCGAGCCTTCTCGGATCGCCGATAACGACCGCAGGTATGTTTTCATCTATGCGGCAAGCCAGATTCAAACCCTTTGCAGACGCAGCCGAGGAAAACATTGTAAGAGCGGATTCAATGCAATTATACAGATTAAAGGGCGAAGCCTCAAGCCTAATCTCTCCAGCTTCAATCTTGGAAAAGTCGAGTATATTTTCTACGAGGGTTAGCAACTCCTCTCCGCTATTTCTTACGATATCAACCAAATCTTTCTGCTCAGGATTAAGGCTTTCCTCCAATTGAAGCAAACTGGAGATACCAATGATGGCGTTTAAAGGCGTTCTAAGTTCGTGGCTCATGTTGGCCATAAACATAGACTTAACGCGATTGGCATCCTCAGAAACATCTTTGGCTTTCGATAATCGGTTTTCCTTTTCCTTTCTAGCCGAAGCTAATCTAGCTATATTGTTCATCCGACTACAACCCCCACTTAAGACTTGTTAAATTTCAGCGTTTTTATTCAAATTTTATTTTCAGATCTATTCACCCGCACAGCACTATAGAAGATGAGATACGACATTCAACGAATAAATACATTACGATTGACCATTTACGTTGATGAAATAGATCGCAGTAAAAAGTACTGATTCGGAGTATGTCGATATTTATAGAAGATTAATATCGAAGAATATTACTAAGCATATCTTTAATGAATTCACCAGTTCTCTCGGTTTTGCAGCAATGGATATTGCCTCCGGGCTAAAGCTCCTATTTAGCCCTTCATAGCACTGGACGATCACCACGGGTACCCACCTCACCCGGGCCCACCAGCTCCACTACCCCTGACCCGCCCATTTGCTCAGTGGTGCGTCGGCGATCTTGCCGCCAAGCAACCGTGCGCGATGCCTCTATCTCTTCGATGGAATTCCTCCCCGCTCGTGCGGAGATGCCTGCCGACAGAAGGAGGCGCGGGGACTTGCGGGTGGGGGGAAGCCCGGGTCCCGCGCGAGCACGGGCATGCACGCGCGCGACCGTCAAGAGGATCGAGCCGGGGATGAATATCGGTGTGGATCTGGCACAGGAGCACGAGATGACGGAGAGAAGCTGATGGGGGAGATGAAAGACCCTGCAGAAGGCCAGGAGGGTAAGGTTCGGGGCCGTGGGACTCGATGAGCTCTAGGAGGTCGGAGATGACCTGCATCTCTGGGCCTTCCAGCCGAGCTCTACCTTCCAGTTGTCGTATTTGAATGAAAATTTTATTTTAGCCCGATATGAGGCTATTTTTCCCTTATCGTCCAGGCTGACGTCCAACTCCGTGACTTCGCCTATTCTAAGGTTCCAAAGGGATTCAGACGCCGCGTCGATTGCATTTCTAGCAGCATCCTCCCAGCTGGTAGGAGACGATCCAACTAGCTCTATAACTGCATAAATGTTCTCTTGCCTCCTTTGCTATGTAATCATGGGCCCATGTTGATATGATTTTCTAAGTTTATGTAACTGGCGATA
This sequence comes from Methanothrix sp., assembly GCA_026394505.1. Lineage (GTDB taxonomy): Archaea > Halobacteriota > Methanosarcinia > Methanotrichales > Methanotrichaceae > Methanothrix. The sequence goes on along the minus strand of JAPKYC010000218.1, from coordinate 6,863 downwards.
CTGGAAAGAACTGCTGGAGCCGCATATGCCTGGCGAGATTCCCTGTGATCAAGCTTGGGGAGAAGAATGATTTTTATGGGCTCATAGAGAAATATTACAGTACCATTCATGCTCTATGTCTCAGGTATGCTGAACGGGATCTACAAAGATTCGGATCCGAAAAAGTACCGGGATACACTACTGTCGCTATTTCTTCAGAGCGGGGATTGGCAGTATTACGGGCCACTAAAGAAGGCCTCTAAGCAGGAGGAGTGGCAAGAACATTGAGGGCTACGAAGAGGTCGTTTCAGAGATATTAGGGCGATTGAGGATAGAGCATAAGAGAAAGCCTGCCTTCATATTTGCATCTCGCATACCTGTAAAAGGCTTTCAATCGTCTGGGGTTAACTATAATTGGAATCCATAACGAAACGATTTAGAGGTTAAATGTCACCCGCAAAAAGTGGACAAAATCGCAAGGACATTCGCCCAGGCCTGACCGTGGACGTTGTCCTCAAGAATGACCAGCGCACCGGCAAGCGGACGCGCGGCATCGTCAAAGAGCTACTGACCAGTTCCGTCTCTCATCCGCACGGCATCAAAGTGAGGCTGCAGGATGGTCGGGTGGGCCGGGTGCAGGAGATCATCGAATAGCTTTTTATCCCTCATTTTCCACATCCTCTACCCATGGTAAAAGAAGTACATGCCGCTCACATCCTGTGCAAGACGGAAAAGAAAGCCATAGAGGTAGCAGAAAAGCTGGCCACGGGGCAGGAAAACTTTGCCGAGATGGCTCGCAAATACTCGCTGTGCCCTTCCGGCAAAAGCAGCGGCGACCTGGGTTGGTTTGGCAAGGGCAAAATGGCCCAGGAGTTTGAGAAGGCCGCCTTCGAGGGCGAGAAGGGCAAGATCCTGGGGCCGGTGAAGACCCAGTTCGGCTATCATCTTATCAAGGTCCTGGATAGGAAATAAAAAGGCCTTCTGAGGAAGACAGGCCAACAAGCCTTTTTTATCGATCCAGCATCTTTTTGATATCAGGTCCAGCTTTCTTCAGTTCCTCTTGGCCGCGCGTGAGATTGCCTTGCAGGATATCTTCCTTCGATCCGGATATTGCCGCAGATATGTTGTTCATCTCAAGAGTAAAATTACCGTCGAACTTGATCGTCAGCGGCCTGTATTTGCTGTACTTCTTAGAAAAAGCCGCAAAGGCGCTCTCCAGATTTCCGTAGCGCATCGTTGCATTATCTCTCTGTCCCTGGTCCAGGGGATGCAGCGCCTGGTTATAGGACTCGTTTACAATGCCTAAATCCTCCAGAAAGATGCTCTTGGTCAAGACTGCGCTGGCATAGCTACCAGCTACAGCCAGCAGCAGGGCCACGACAACGAAGACCGTCTTCAGATTCTTGTCCTTGCGCCGGACGATCTCGCAGTTTTTCCAGCCCAGCAAGGAGTAGATGCCGCAAGTAGCCGTGCCCGCCTGAAGCAGCATCACCCCGGCGATCAGGTAAAGGGGGATCTGCCACGCCTCAGTCACCCAAAAGAAGGCCACAAGGATGCATATCTCTGCCAGAATTACCCTCAAAAGCCTGTCAAAGGTGCCCAGATTCTTCATGAGAACGACTTTATTTGTTTGGGATTATAAGTCTTTGGCGGCAAGTTGGAATTGGAAGATGCCGATCCTTAGTGAAGTCCATTTTAAATATTAGGAATGCTCTAGACAGGATTATCCCTGAAAAAGGTTTCGTCTTATGTCTCATGCATCTGAAATCATCCTTAACAATCCTTTTGATTTTAAGGAAGTTTACGATATAAGTGCGCCCCTTAACCTGGTGCCCGCCTATCCCGGTGACAGGCCGTACTTCCGAGAGTGGATGGCAAGGTTGGATGAAGGGAACAACTATAGTTTATCGGCTTTAGCCCTCAGCTCTCATGCCGGCACTCATCTGGATTTTCCATCCCATCTGCTCAAGAGCGGCAAGACCCAGGAACAATATTCCCTGAAGCGCTTCATCATCCCGGCCGAGGTCATCTCCATCTCGGGTGAGGGGCCGGTCCTGCCTTCCTGCTTGCAGGGCTGTAAGATTGATAAAGGTCAGGCTCTGCTCTTCAAGACCGGCAATTCCGAAAAGAGGCTCATGCATCAGGCCGTCTTCTCGGAAGAGTTTGTCTATCTTTCCTTGGATGTAGCCCACCTTTGTGTTGCCGCAGAGGTCAGCCTGGTGGGAATCGACTATCTCTCCGTAGATAAATATGGGGACGATTCTTTGCCCGTGCACCGCACCCTTCTGGAAAATGATGTTCTCATACTGGAGGGCATCGATCTTGCCGATGTCCCAAGCGGTGGATATTCTCTCATCTGCCTTCCCCTGAGCATAAGGCATGCAGAAGCCTCTCCGGCGCGGGCTGTCTTGGTGAGGTGATTTCAGGAAGCGCTCAGAGCAAAGTATGCCAGCAGGGCCTCCAGTTGAATTCTCTCATTAGCGCCTTCCGTCATGCGAAAATCGATCTCTCCGATGCGGTCGATCAATCTGACTTTGTCTCTGTCCGGTATATCCAGATCCAGCATGGCCCGGTGAATCTGGACCACCACGTCCTGGCCGGAGAGCCCCTTGGAGAGCAGCAGATCGTCCAATGCCGCCCGCGCCCCTACGAAGTCTCCGGAAAGAGCTGTCTTTATGAAATTTCGAATCTCTTCTGGCTTGGCGGTGGATGTGATCTGGTAGATGGTCTCCTCGTCCACCTTATCGTCCAAAAGGGCGGCCGCCTGCAGGGCATTGATGGCTTTTCGCATATCTCCGCCGGCAACATATTCAATGGCGGATAGACCCTCATCGGATACTATCAGCTTTTCTTCATCTGCGATGAATTTGATGCGCTTGGTGACGGCCGTTGCCGAAAGGGGCTTGAAGCGGTAGACGGCACAGCGAGACTGGATGGGCTCAATGATCTTGGAGGAGTAATTGCAGGATAGTATGAACCTGGTTGTGGCCGAATAGCGCTCCATAGTGCGCCGCAGAGCGCTCTGAGCGTCGTTGGTCAGGGCATCGGCCTCGTCCAAAAAAATAACTTTAAAATCGGCTTCGCCCAAAGGCGCCATGCGGGCGAAGTCCTTGACCTTGTGGCGGATGATGTCAATGCCCCGCTCATCACTGGCATTCAGCTCGATGAAATTGTTTCTCCAGGTCTCGCCGAAGATCTCTTTGACGATGGAGATGGATGCAGCCGTCTTGCCCACGCCCGGCGGCCCGGAGAACAGAAGATGCGGCAGGTTTCTGGTCTTTACATAGGACTTGAGACGGCGGATTATCTCGTCCTGGCCCACAATGTCATCCAGCTTTTCAGGCCGGTACTTCTCGATCCAGATCTCCTCTTTGATGGACAATTCCTCTCTAACGAGTTTAGTGCTGTCATTATATCAATATTGCTGCAAGGACCAGGCTTTGCATCTAAAGTCGGTTCTGCAACTAGAGTCCAATTCTTGCACCTAAAGTAAAGTCTTTATAGGATGGTTATATTTAATAAGACTCTACAAGTGTGGCACAAGGGAGAGGGGCTTATGGACAAAACCGTCGCAGATATTGAGCCGAAACAAGTAAAACTTATTTCCAAGAAATCACCCGATTACAGGTTAGAATTCATCAATGGCGCAATGAGTAATATAACTCCACGTGGCGAGATCATATGTGATTTTCATCTTGAGTTCAAAGATATGCCTAACGAGCAATTAGCAACAATTGGAGAAGGCGGAAAGGCAACGCTCTTGAATCTTCAAGAAAGTAATCTCTTCACCAGAGATGTCAAATTTGGAGTAGTAATGAATGCACAATTCGCAAAAGACCTTGTTATATTACTTAATGATAGGATAAAAGAATGCGAAGAACGAGTTCTAGCAATTGACAAAAAAAGGCACGATGTCTTATGATATCATGGGATAATAGAATAAAACCCACCACAACAAGTAGAGAAACAATCCCTCTGGAAAAGGCGGCAGTGGATCAGGTATGTGGTGCGGGGCAAATTCTCGCAATCGTGAATAACCCGGTTAATAGACCGACCCCATTCGCACTCGGCGCGGCCAAGAGTACCACAGAGGGCAACAGTGAGGATTCCATCATGGTCGGAACGCCAGCAATTTCTGAAACATTTAGGGCGAAACTGAGCATAAGTTCAGAAATCGAAGAACTCCGCTCTGAAGATGTGTATTTTAAATATGCATTGAATAGTATATTTAATCTAATAGATAACGCTCTCAATGGTATTGGACATATCTATCATGTCGGAGTAGCTTTAGACGTCGATCAAGATCTTCCGAGCTGGAGACGTGCTAATATCATAGTTGGAATTAATGGAATGGATTATCAAAGCATACTTAATTTATGGGATGACATAGGATCAGAAGTTGGAAGTTATTTGGAATCTCTCAGAAAAAATCCAATTTTCCCTCAGGAAAAAGCACTTAGATTTTATAACTTTATTAATATTTCATTCACACCAGAAGGTAATATATGCCAGTAGACGGGACAGATTTTCTGAGATTTGCAGAGGGAATAATCAACGATGATAATGAAATCAGTTTTAGATGCTCAATGAGCCGTGCATATTATGGGGCATTCCATATTGCGAGAAAGCTCCTCGACTTAGACGAATATACCAGCCATGAGAAAGTAATCGCGGCAGTAAAGAGCGATAATTGGACGCTAGGGACAAAACTAGAAGATCTTTTTAAGAAACGAAAACATGCAGATTATAGATTGAGTTGGACAAACTTCGACAAGCCATTTGCTTATTTTCATATGCAAGAATGCAAAGACGTGATTAGAAAAATTAAAAAATTATATACGAAGATAGACTAGATCACCCTATTCCACCCCGATACTTAGTATTCCTATTTTACTTCGATGCTTTTTCGTTTCTCGCGATCCCAATAAGGTGATTTGCATTTTGGATTTGGACATACTTTAGGTGCAAAGCCTGCAAGGCAACAAAGGCTAAATATAGATGTGTAACATGATGGCAATCGTTTTTTTGGAGGATTTCCTGTGATCACCGAGGTGGCTGGGCAGTATAATGCAGAGGATCTGGAGAACCAGATCAGATTGTTGTGGGAGAAGGAGCAAACCTACCGCATGGTTAGGAAGCTCCGAGTAGGCGGCAAGAAGTTCTTCTTCGTGGACGGACCGCCCTACACCACGGGGCGCATTCACCTGGGCACCGCCTGGAACAAGGTGATCAAAGACTCGGTACTGCGCTACAAGTCCATGAACCGCTTTGAGGTTAAGGATCGGGCGGGCTGGGATATGCACGGGCTGCCCATCGAGGTCAAGGTAGAGGAGTCCTTCGGCTTTAGAAACAAGAAGGATATTGAGGCTTACGGCGTAGATAAGTTCATACAGAGGTGCAAGGAGTTCGCGCTGCGCCAGAAAGACGACATGACAGCTCAGTTCAAGATCCTGGGCGCCTGGCTGGACTGGGAAGATCCCTACATGACGCTCAAAAACGAATATCTTGAGGCGGCCTGGTGGACTCTAAAAAAGGCGCATGAGAATAACCTCCTGGAGAGGGGGCTAAGAGTGGTCAACTGGTGCCCGCGCTGTCAGACGGCCATTGCCGACTCCGAGGTGGAGTACTGGGATGAGACCGACTACTCCATCTATGTCAAGTTCCCCGTTCTGGGCGAAGAGAATACCAGCATTGTCATCTGGACCACCACGCCCTGGACCATTCCCGCCAATGTAGCCGTGGCGGTGAACCCCACCTTCCAATATTCCAGGGTGCGAGCCTGGAAGGATGGAAAGGCCGAAATTCTCATCATGGCTTCGGAACTGGTCGAGTCCGTGCTCAAGATCGGATGCTATAAGGACTATGAGCTGCTTTCCACCCTATCCGCAGAGCAAATGCAGGAGCTGAAATACAGCCATCCCCTGGGCGCCCTGGTCCCCCGACAAAAAGAGATTTCGCACAATGTTTATGCCGCAAACTTCGTGACGGCAGAGAACACCGGCTGCGTGCACATCGCTCCTGGGCACGGCCTGGAGGACTACGAGCTGGGAATGAAACATCAGTTGGAGATCTTCTGTCCCGTGGGCGGAGACGGACGCTACACGGCCGAAGCAGGCGCGAAGTATCAGGGCCTGTATGTCAAGGAAGCCGATAGCGAAGTTATCGCCGATCTGGAGGAGCAGGATCGTCTGCTGGCCCAGGGAAGGCTCGCGCACCGCTATGGCCATTGCTGGCGCTGCAAGACGCCCATCATTTTCATCGCCACTAGCCAGTGGTTTTTGCGAATATCCGATCTGCGGGACAGGATGCTCGATGAGGTCTCGCGCATAACCTGGTATCCGGAGTGGGCGGGATCGGCTCGCTTCGCGGACTGGATAAGGAATGCCCGCGACTGGTGCATCTCTCGGCAGAGATACTGGGGAATTCCCCTGCCCATCTGGACCTGCCCGGCCTGCGGTCATTTGGAGGTGATCGGCACGGCGGCTGAGCTGGAGGAGAGAAGCGGCCAAAAGCTGGCCGATTTGCACCGACCGGATGTGGACTCTGTCTTTTTGGACTGCCCCTGCGGCCAAAAGATGAAACGCTCGCCGGATGTTTTTGATGTCTGGTTTGACAGCGCGGTAGCCTCCTGGGCCACTTTACGCTTCCCCAGCCACGAGGAAGAATTCAGGGATTGGTGGCCGGCCGATTTCATCACGGAGGGGCATGACCAGACGCGCGGCTGGTTCTACTCTCAACTGGGTGCCGCCATGGTCTCCTTTGGCAGAGCGCCTTACAAGAGCGTTCTCATGCACGGCTTTACCTTAGATGACCAGGGCAGGAAGATGTCCAAAAGCATTGGCAACATCGTCCAGCCGGAGGAGGTTGTGCAGAAGTTTGGTGCC
>JAPKYC010000177.1 GCA_026394505.1 Methanothrix sp. | reverse complement strand
AAAACTCAACGTAGATACAGGCCTGCTGCTCACAGGCGAAGAGTCCAAGATGAGCATCTTCACCATTACTCGAAAGGGCGAGGCGGTGGAAGTGGAGCGCAGAAAGCAATACCACTACCAGAGCCTGGCCAGAAAGTTCGCCCATAAGAAGGCCGAGCCGTTTATAGTCATCATCGATCCCAGAAAAGGCAGCCCATCATTCTACAATCATCCTGGCCAGGAGTTTGAATATGTGCTCGAGGGGTCTCTGAAGATCACCATTCACGACAACGATGTAGTGCTAAACGTTGGAGACTCCATATTCTTCGATTCGTCTTATGATCACTTCATGGAAGCCTTAAACGACAAGCCGGTGAAGCTGCTGGCTGTGGTCATGTAGGAGAGAAAGAGGAAAGGAAAAATGTCGTCATTATTGCAGAAGTTCGTCTCTCGGGTCGAATACAAATCATACGAGGATTTTAAGGAAAATCTGAAGATCCTGGTTCCCGATAACTTCAATTTTGCTTACGATGTAGTTGATGCCTATGCAAAAGAATATCCTGATAAACGCGCCTTAGTCTGGTGCAATGATCACGGAGAAGAGATGATCATCACCTTCAAAGATCTGAAGATCATGAGTGATCGGGCCGCCAATCTCTTTTCGAAATATGGACTGCAGAAAGGGGATACAGTCATGCTCACCCTCAAGAGCCGCTGGGAGTTCTGGGTCTGCATGGTGGGTTTAAACAAGATCGGGGCCGTCTCCATTCCTTCTACACATATGCTCAAGGCCAAGGACTTCGTCTATCGCATCAAGAAGGCCGATCTGAAAATGATCATTTGCATAGCAGAGAACGGGGTGCCTGATGAATTCGATGCGGCCCACAAGGATCTGGGCAATATTTCCCTGGTCAAAGCGCTTGCAGGAAGTGCCGACCAGAAGCGGGAGGGCTGGATCAATTTCAATAAGGAGCTAGAGGAGGCCTCGGCTGATTTCGTCCGCCCGGTGGGAGAGCAGGCGACGAGAAATGAGGACATCCTCCTCGGGTACTTTACCTCCGGAACTACCGGATACCCAAAAATGGTCGAACACGATCAGACCTATCCTCTGGGTCATATCCTCACTGCCAAGTACTGGCAGAATGTGGAGGACGACGGACTGCATTACACCGTGGCGGATACGGGATGGGCCAAGTGCGCCTGGGGCAAGATCTATGGCCAGTGGCTGGCCGGCTCGGCGGTCTTCGTCTACGATTATGATCGCTTTGACGCAGGAAAGATGATGGACGAGATGGGCAAATATGGGGTGACGACCTTCTGCGCTCCGCCGACCATCTTCAGGTTCATGATCAAGAGCGACATGTCCAGGTACGACTTCTCCCGGCTTAAATATGCGGTCACCACCGGAGAGCCGCTCAATCCATCGGTATATGAGAGCTTCCTGGAGACCACCGATCTAAGGCTCATGGAAGGATTCGGTCAGACGGAGACTGTGGTCTGCATTGCCAACTATCCCTGGATGAATCCCAAGCCCGGCTCCATGGGCAAGCCTGCACCAGGATTTGATGTCGTACTGGTGGGCAAGAACGACAAATTATGCGAGGTGGGCGAAGAGGGCGAGATTGTGATCAAGACGGACAAGGGAAAGCCCGTCGGCCTTTTCACCGATTACCATTCCGATCCGGACAAGACCCGTAACACCTGGCATGACGATTACTATCATACTGGAGACACCGCCTGGCAAGACGAGGACGGATTCTTCTGGTTCATAGGCCGCACAGATGACATGATCAAGAGCTCCGGTTATCGGGTCGGGCCCTTCGAGGTGGAAAGTGCCCTCATGTCTCATCCCTCTGTCTTGGAGGTGGCCATTACCGGTGTTCCTGACCCTATTCGGGGACAGGTGGTGAAGGCAACTGTGGTTCTGGCCCGGGGATATGCCGGCTCCGAGGAGCTGAAAAAGGAGCTGCAAGACCACGTAAAGTTGGTCACTGCACCCTACAAGTACCCGAGAATCATCGAGTTTGTAGAGGAGCTGCCCAAGACCATAAGCGGAAAGATCCGGCGGGTGGAGATCAGAGACAAAGACAAGCCCTATCCACTCATCAATGCCCTGGAATGCAAGGCTTGCGAGCGGTGTATTGAGGCATGCCCTGCGAATGTATTGAAGATGGGCGAAGATATTAATTCCCGAGGCTATCACTATGTGCTCTATAGCGGCGACGGTTGCATTGGCTGCGCAGCATGCTATTACACCTGCCCCGAGCCGCTGGCCGTTGAGGTCCATGTGCCCCAGAAAGAGAAGACAGAGGAGAAATGAAGAATGGCGTCTCAGTTAATTGACGGAAACAGCGCCGTGATCGTGGGAGCTCTTTATGCAGGCTGTGACTGCTTCTTTGGCTACCCCATCACTCCCGCCAGCGAGATATTGCACGAAGCCTCTCGCATTTTCCCCCTGGTTGGCCGCAAGTTCGTTCAGGCCGAATCGGAAGAGGCGGCAATCAACATGGTCTACGGGGCGGCAGCCGCAGGACACCGCGTGCTGGCGGCCTCTTCCGGCCCCGGCATGAGCCTGAAGCAGGAGGGGATAACATACCTTGCAGGAGCTGAGCTTCCCTGCGTTATTGTTGATATCTGCCGGGCGGGGCCGGGCCTGGGCAACATCGGGCCGGAGCAGTCGGACTACAATCAGGCCTGCAAGGGGGGAGGGCATGGCTGCTATCACAACATCGTTCTGGCACCGGCAAGCGTGCAGGAGATGTGCGACAATGCCAGCAAGGGTTTCGCTCTGGCCTTCAAGTACAGGAATCCCGTGCTGATTTTGGCGGACGGTGTGCTGGGGCATATGGTTGAGCCCCTGGAGTTCCCGAAAGAGGCGCCCCTGCCCAGCATCGACACCACCTGGGCGGTGGCCGGTCGGGCCGAGACCAGAGGAAATCTGATAACCTCAATTATGCTCAACTTCGATGATTTGGAGAGGCATAATTGCTTGCTGCAGGAAAAATACGAGCGCATAAAGAGCAGCGAAGCGGCATGGGAAGGCTATCGGCTGGAGGACGCCGGCGTTGTGCTGGTCTCCTACGGCATCAGCAGCAGAATCGCGAGGTCTGCGGTGGATGCCGCCCGAAAGGAGGGCATCAAGGCCGGTCTCTTCCGGCCCATCACCCTCTTCCCCTTCCCGGAAAAGGCTGTGCGCCTTCTGGCGGAAAGGGGCTGCAAGTTTATCTCCGTGGAGATGAGCAACGGACAGATGCGTGAAGACATTCGCCTGGCCAGTGGAGGCCGGTCGGTAGAGCTGGTCTGCCGCTACGGAGGAAATTTGATCCGGCTGGATGCAATCTTGGAGAAGATCAGGGAGGTGGCCTAAAATGGCGGCAAAAGAAAAGGTTATCGGGGGGCATCCCGGCATATATGCAGAGTTTCCCAGAAAAGGCGGAGGTGCTCCTACTGCCACCCATTACTGTCCCGGCTGCGGCCACGGCATTTTGCATAAGCTCATCGGCGAGGCCGTTGCTGACCTGGGTATCCAGGATCGGTGCGTCGTGATCAGTCCTGTGGGCTGCGCCGTCTTCGCCTACTATTATCTGGACTGCGGCCATGTGCAGGCCGCTCATGGTCGGGCTCCGGCTGTCGCCACAGGCATATCCCGGGCCGAGGACAATGCCGTCGTCATCTCCTATCAGGGAGACGGCGATCTGGGGTCCATCGGCCTGAACGAGACCATTCAGGCTGCCAACCGGGGCGAGAAGCTGGCGGTATTTTTCGTCAACAACAGCGTCTACGGCATGACGGGAGGGCAGATGGCGCCCACCACCTTGATTGGAGAGGTCACGGCCACCACTCCCAACGGGCGTGATGCGCAGGAGCAGGGTTATCCCATTCACATCTGCGAGCTGTTGGATACGCTAAAAGCGCCGGTATTCATCGAGCGGGCATCGCTTTCAGACATCGAGCATATCAGAAAAGCGCGACGAGCGGTCAAGAAGGCTCTGGAGATTCAGAGGGACAAAAAAGGCTACGCCTTCGTGGAGTTGCTCTCCCCCTGTCCTACCATCCTGAGGATGGATGTGCATGGCATTACCAGGTTCATCAATGAGCAGATGGAAAAGGAGTTTCCTTTAAAGAGATTCCGGGACAGATCCGGGGAAGCAGAGGCCATTACCAGGCCAAAGAGCGACTTTTCCCGGGAATCCCTGGATAAGATCTTCGGCTGTGAGGGCGGGGTTTGCGTGCAGTTCCAGGAGGACCCGGAGTTTGCGGCCAGGGGCGTGAAGATCGCCGGCTTCGGAGGGCAGGGAGTGCTGAGCATGGGCCTGGCCCTGGCCCAGGCGGGCTTCGGCAGCGGGCGCTATGTGTCTTACTATCCGGACTACGGGCCGGAGCAGAGAGGCGGAACCTCGAACTGCTCCGTGATCATTTCCGGCCTGCCCATCAGCTCGCCGGTGGTGGATCATCCCGATGTGCTGGTGGCCTTCAATCGGCCGTCTCTGGAGAAGTTCGCGCCCTTTGTCAAGAAGGGCGGCTTGATTATCTACGACTCTTTAGCCGGACAGTTCCAGGCAGCGGAGGGCGTCAAAGCCATATCCGTCCCGGCAACAAAGATCGCTACGGAGCAGGGGGTAACCCAGGCGGCCAACACGGCCATGTTCGGGGCCCTGATTCAGGCAGGAAAGCTGGGCCTGCCCAGGGAGGCTTATGGGGACGCCTTCCGTGTGACCTTTGCCAAGAAGCCCAAGCTCATAACCAAGAACCTGGAGATTCTGGAGGCAGGGGCGCAGGCGGCTATGGTTCTGGAGATGGTGGCGAGGAAGTGAGGATTGGGGTCCACTCGGGAGAAGAGGGGACTCATTTATCATTTTTAGGAATATGTCTCTTGATCCATCTATAGCTATTCACATGTGGGTTTGCCTTTGTTCAACTGATCAACAAGGGATTTTATTAATTCCCTATATTCTGATGTAATTTTATAGTTATCTTTCAACCCTCCTGGTCCCCCTGTCGTCGTATACTCAATTATTTGGCGCAAATGTGAATTTCTCTTCTTTGTTAAGAATTGGGAAAGACCACTAAGATATCTTCCCGTTTGTCCTACGTCAGAGCCGACTTTCTTTTCAAATAACATCCGCAAAACCTCTTCCCTGCGAAATACCCTGTCTTCAGATAGCAGAATCTCTAAGAGATTAATCAATCTTGGTGTTAGTTTACTTGGTCGATTTAGAGTAGTTCTAAGTCTTTCCTCCAAATCGGACAAATTAAAGGTACCTTTATCGTCATAAGTGATTATTGGTGGCCTCGATTCTTTTTCTTTTATTTGTTTGCGTTTTAAAATGTCTTCAGCTTCTGGTAAGGGGAGTATTACATCAGGGTTTATAAATAAGCTACCATTACTATCTATATATGTCTCTAATCGTATACATTTAATTTCTATTTCATGAGAAAGAAGCCATAATACAGCGGAAATTACGTCAGAGTTGAATTCACCAGCAACAAGAATAATGCGCTGATCCCGATTCAAGCTGTCCTCTAATTCTTCGTCATCCAATTCATCGTCGATAAACTCTCTTATTTTCCGTTTGGCCTCATCGACATTCGATTTAAGGTAGAGAGCATAATACGAAAAAATTTCATCGGAATGGAAGGCAGAGCAATAAGAGGCATATTTAATCGCCTGCAATTCAGCGTCATTGCCAGATTTATCACGCTTAAGTTCAATCACAACCAAATTTGCCTCACCATCTATCGCTAAGAGATCAAGTCGAATCCCTGATGGAAGAGGAAGTTCTTTTTGAATCACCAGAAGATCTTCACCTAAAACATCCGGCGATCTTTCAATCCATTTCTCGATATCAAATCGCTCTCTAATGCCTAGATCAGCAAAATTTTTGGAATCAAGCTTATTAAGTTGCTTTCCAGCGATATCAACCTTATATAACGTAATCTCTCCTCCCGCCTTAGTGACAACCTCTTAGATATTCAGCATTAAAGATTTTGATGGCCAAGTTCGGTCTGCTCATTGTGGAGATATCCTTGAACTCCAATAAGCCGCAATAATCAAACAATAGACATCAAGCACGATCCTGGATGCCCAGCTCCACGGATGGTCGTATTATTCCAATCTCCTCACCGTCCCGTGCCCCGGATAAATTTTCTCCACATTCATGGCTCGTATCCTCTGCCAGCTTATTTCGACCTGATGCATCGGGTCTGCTCCCCAGGCCCGACCGGACAAGTTGCCAGCAAAAGCCACACCTCCATCTAGGATCAGGCTGACGCTGTCATCCCAGTAGACCAGGCGTCGCGATGATCTCGCCCACCATGCCCAAGCGCGACAGGAACCTCGGCGGTCTTTGAAGCTGAAGTTAAGGTTATTGTCGATGAACAATGCTTTTATGCCTTAATGCCCATTAAACGTACATTGAGTGATGGGCCATGAACATCAATCTGGGCGCGCCGTATGAGGCCGCCATAAAGAGCATCATTGAGAAGGGCTATGCTGGAAGCCAAACTGAGGTCATACGCCAGGCCATCCTTGCCTACGAGCGGATGATCGAGGAGGAAGAACTGGCCCTGGTGCACAAAGCGGTCGAGATAGAGATGGAAGATATCGAGGCCAAAAAGAGCAAAACCTATTCTTTCGAGGACATAAAGAAGATCGTCAAGAGGTAGCACTGCGGCTATGGAGATTATCTTTTCAGACTCCGCCAAAAGGGAGATGGAGGATCTGGAGCAGGAGCTGAAATATCAATTCATCGAGCACCTTGAGAAGATGCAAAGGGGATCCCATCGCAAGCATATGAAGTACGGCATACCCTGCCACGTAGAAAAGGTGACCAAGCAGGCGAGAATAGTCTACGATATCAAAGGAGATCTGATTTGCGTCCTGCACTGCTTCGCCAATCACAAGGAGTACGAGCGCTGGTATAAATCGTATAAGTAGAGAAGTGCGTGCCATAGGCCGCGAACATAGCCATGTTCGGGGCCTTGATGCAGGCAGGAAAGCTGGGCCTGCCCCGCGAAGCCTATGGGAACGCCTTTCGTGTGACCTTTGCCAAGAAACCCAGGCTCATCGCCAAGAACCTCGATATTCTGGAGGCAGGGGCGCAGGCTGCTAAGGTGCTGGAGATGTCGGCGAGGAAGTAGACCCAAAATATTTTTTTGGCTCATCGCTATTTCATGGGGGCGAACACGATAAGTCTTGCTTTTGCCGTTTAAACGAGAGCGACTGCACCAGGATGATCGACCAGTTGGCCGAAAAGGGCGTGGTGATCTACGATCTGCCCCCGGAGGAGGCGGAGCGCTGGTACTCCAGATAGAAATAATTTCATCTACGTTTGAGTCTGTGCTGGAGTCGCGCAAAATTGCCTGGCGTGATGCTCTCTCGAATTGACTGCAATTGAGCAGTAAGCTCTCAGAGAATTTAGACAGGTAGACTGAGGCAAAAAGCCTTAATATGTGTGATAGGGGTAAAGTACATCTTGATTTCATGGGGGCTGAAGCATTTGAATGGAATTAAAGCAGATTTGGTTGCCAAAGGATTGGATCTATGTTTATCACTATGCAAGAATGCAGCAAAAGAGAGACTAAATCTCACACTATTGCTATTATTAGTAAGCATAATTTCTGCTTTATGCCTTGTCCCAACATGTGCAGCGGACCAGTACTATCAAATCGCAAATGCAGTAGTTACTCCTGAATATGGTTATGAGGATTTCACCTACTCTGCAGATGTAGCACTCAGTCCTGAAGTCGCGGCCAAATCGGGGGCCGTCGCAGTGACTAAATTTCAGCTAACGCTGGTTATCTATAATAATAAACAGATACACACTGAAACAATAACCCAACAGGGAAAATTGTCTTTTGTCTTCGGACCCTATAACTTCAAGAATAGATTCGGCATAGAAGAAACCGACAATGCCACATTTGCGTTCTCTCTTAATGTAGGCGGCCCTCGGGATACTACAGGAAAATTGCCAGGCCCCATCGTCCATCAGCCCGAATTAACGGGAATCAATTTCAAGGCGACTCCCTATTTCTTCCAAGGAATCTCCGCCTCAGTCGGTTTCAAGGACCAGGACGGGCTGGACCCCAAGCCGACATGCCTTCTGGTGATCACAGGCCCTCTGGGAACCAGTGAATCCAGGACCTGGAATTCGGATGACGTCAATTGCCGCTCCTCTGGAAAGAGCATCTACACCTGTACTCTCAATGAGCCCCTCTCCACTTACAGAAACGGAGGAAATTTCACTTTCAAGCTGGTCTATAACAACCTCAAGATGAGTCCTCTCACCTTTGGGCCTTACAACATTACCCTTCTCCCCTATACTCCCGCCGCAGAGAGCCCGAAGATTGACAAAAAACTTGATTATACCAACTTCACCATTCTGGCCACCGTCCGGGATGCCTCTGCCAGGATGGAAGGAAGCAATGCGGAGGGACGGCTCATAATAAGCCAGCCCCAGAAGGGCGAGATCGCTTACACCTCATCCGATCCGGAGATCAGCGGAGAGAAGCTTGTATTCAGGTGGACAAATGAGAACGATCCGGCTCTCTTCAACCGCAGCGATGTAGAATTGAGCAAAATAGCGCCATTTACGGGCAGATTCGAATATAAGAATGATAAATGGGGCTTCTCGGCAAAGAGCGCCAATGTAACCTTTATTGTTATAGAAGAGGTTCCCAAGCTCGGCGATCTTTTATATCCTGCTAACGTTTACATCTCCTCAGGCGAGGACTCTCCTCAGGACATGGCAGCTACAGTTACGTTTAGCAAGGGTCCAGGAGATCTTGAAGTCAGGCTGACCGGCCCCTCTATGGATTTCAAATCCTCAGAGAAGGGAACTCCTCTGGGAGGCAACAAGTACCGGTACAAGTGGCCGGTCACATTCAATGAAAGCCACGTCAATAATAATTACACTCTGTCCCTATCCTTCCTCCAGGATCAACTGGAAGGGGGCAGGTACGACTTCGTGGAGAAAAAGACCATACATGTATCTCCCGTCTCCGTGCAGTTCTTGAAAGGAGACGTCTCTTTGCCTGCCGGACAGTGGAATGACAGCTACACATATTCGCTTAAGATGGACACCACCGTTCCACTCAAGGTTCAACTTCAGATCTTCGATCCATGCAGGTTTGCATGGATAAAGAAAGAGACGAAGGAGGCCGCAATTGGAGCAAATACGTCCATCAACTGGACGCTGCGACCCTTTGCCAATGAATGCCAGGAGATGGCACAACAAGGGGCAAAGTACCAGTTTATGGCCATCTTTGCCGGGGAAGAGATTGCATCATCCCAGGCCTACAGGGGTCCGACCATCCTGGGAGCAAAACCAACACTGATCTCCCTCTCCCCGGAGAGCGATCCCATGGTGGTCTATGTCTCCGAAGGCAGCGAATCATCCAGCAGCATTCAGGCTGTGGTGGAATATGGAGCCGACCAGGGCCCGGGCCAGGCAACTCTCCATCTGAAGGTGCCGGAAAAGAACATAGATGAGACAAGCCAGGGAGTTATCCTGGGCGGCAATCTATATCGTTACGATTGGAGCCTGCCCTTCGATGAGGCAGATATCGACAAGAGTTTCAATTACACTATCAGCTACAAGCACCCCAGCCTTGCCGCAGAGTTCTCGCTGGCAGAAAAGTCGATTGACGTCAAAGCAATATCAATCAACTTTGCCGATGCGACTGTGGCGCCTGATAAAGGCAAATGGAATGATACCTTTACCTACTCTGTGCAGGTAAACTCCAGCGTCGAGACGAAGGTCGCATTGGAGGTCTATAATCCCTGCGACATTGACATTGAGTGGGTAGAGCGAGCTTCTGGCACGGCTGCGCCTGGTGAGAGCCGGGTCAATCTCACGGCCAAGCCTTTCAAATATAAATGCGCCGAGGCAGAAGGAAAGAATGCTAGATACCACTTTGTTGCCCGCTTCGAAGGGAAGACTTTTAAATCAGATGAATATTATGGACCGTTCATCAGCGGAGTCAAAACAGGGGAAAGTGGACCGAATTCCAACGGAATTAATGGCTCAAGCACTACGTCAAAATCACATCTAGATGTAATCGGCAATGTTAGCCCGAGAAGAGGTGTACTGCAGGCTTGGCAGGATCCAAATGAGTTATATGCTTTCGTCTACACGGCCCATTTCAATAATTTGAGCTTAGAGGAGAGGCCTTGGGTAGAGCTTTCCGTCAAGGCCCCCGGTCGTTCCTGGGAGGGAGCGGGCCAAAAGCAACAGTATGATCCGGCCCAAGGCAATTTAAGTTGGGATGTCAAGCCCTTCTACAATACAGAGTTCCTGGGAACAGCAGAGTTCAAATTCATCATCAACGGATTAGATAGCGCTCCGTTTAATGGACCTGAGATCGTGGCTATCTATAAGGATTTGAATTTCAATTCGACGAGTAGAGGCAAGTATAACTATTTCGGCAAGATCAACGGGTCCATCAACCTTACTGTTGACCTATTGGGTTCAGAAGATAAAGTGCATTGGAGGAATATTGGCAAACCTCAGAATTATTTGGCAGGAAGCGGCGAGGTGCTGATCATCTGGAGAGACCTGCCCGTTATACGAAATTTTGAGTTTGATATCAAAACGGCTGCCGGTGAGGTGATTAGCTGATGAGACAAAAGGCTATTTGCTTGCTTGTTATTGCAGCTTTTCTGCTATCAATAGTTCCTGTGATTGCAGTGCCAGGGCCGCAGCCAAGTGCCCCGGATTCCACGGTAAGCAGCGGAAGCAGTGGAAGCAGCCATAAGCAGACAACTATTGACGACCTCATCAATGTCGTGAAGAAGGCCAAGGATGAGAAGAACAACAACAAGAAGTATCAGCAGCTTCGAGATCTGCTTTACAAGGAGCCGGCCTCCAAGGGCGACAACATCCAGCCAGTCGTCTACATGTACTTTAAGGGGAACAGAACCAATATTACCAGAACCCAGCCCATAAAAATAATGAGCTACATTAAGGATACAAATCCCCAGGATTCCATGAGACGGGTGATCTGGCTATATCTCCAAGAGAAGAAACCTGGAGAGAGCTACGAGCAGATCAGCAAATATCCCCAGATCATCGGGCAGAGCGATTACAAATGGCATAACGATGAGGGAAACTACAACTATACTACCATCGACTGGCCGGAGATTGTGGACTTCAAGGACATGAAAAAGGTTGGAGTGGTCCGATTCATGGTCAATGTATCAGATACACGAAATGAATGGAACACAACGAAAGAAAAGATAAATCAGGAACCGTTCTTCTCAGAGCTGGTATTGAATATCATAAACACGCCGCCAACTCTTGAAAATGTCAGCCTGATTACTCAGAACTCTCAGCCAAGGTTCAAAGAGCCCATCAAGTATATTGCCCGTGTCGTCGATAATGAGAGCGATCCCGTCACTGTGACTCTTCATATTCAGGATCTGAACCACACAGAGAAGATCAATGCCACCCAAAGCGCTAAATCCGGGGAGGATGTTGTATTCATGGCTGGTGATTATGGATTCTTCTCGAAGGACGATTCCGGCAAGAACTTCACTTACGATTACACGATCAGCGATGGAATCAATACTACTAATACCAGATCCTTTGATGGGCCGAATTTAAGGAAGAGCGTAACGTTATATGTTGAAGATCCCAAACTAAGCGGTGAAAAGAACCAATACTGGTGGCAGGATTACAATTTCAGCATAGGTATGAGAAACCAGGAAGCTGGAACTGCAAAGGTGCGTGTATCGCTGGAGACATACACCCCGTCTCACCAATGGAAGCCTGCGGCATCCAATGACTGGGACATCTCCAGCCAGGGAACCACCGTCTGGTATAATGTCAGGCCTTTCCTGGTGGAGGATGCGAATCAGCCATTTAGATACAGATTCGTGTATGATGAGGTCGATCAACACAGCAGCAATAGCAGAGAAGGCATTGGAGAAGGAAAGATCAATGCAAAACTGGTCAAGTATGATATCTTCTCAATTCCTGCGCTGGTGAACTGGCTGGCATTGCTTTGCATTGCATTGGCGGGCGCGGTATTAGTTGAAAGGAGGTTCTACAGATGAGCATGGGAGTCTTTCCTCTCGTAGTGATTCTGGCTATTATGGCCGGGGCATTGGTCTTTCATAATCTGTACATAAATAAGATCTTCAGAAAGGTAAAGGAGACCAATGATGGCGGCTTTAAGAAGGAGGAGCTATTGACGCATCTGGAGCTGCCGCAAGGCTCCAACTTCAATACATTTATGATCGCCTCCTGGATGCTCTTCTTTGTAGCTCTGGCCTTATTTTTCTTCCAGACGCCGGGAATATCTCCCTGGTACTACTTCCAGGCGATTCAGATAGCCTCCAGCGAATTCGGCCTGATAGTCTTCGGTCTTGCGGTTATGATCGTCACGGCCTTGGCCGCCTTTAGCATCCCCAAAGTTTACCGCTATTATATCGTATCAAGAGGCATCAAGGCACTGATGGTCAACTTTGCACTGCCGCTTCTCATGATATCCATAGCCATATCGATATACCATGGGACGGTTTATCCACAAGCCAGTGAGCAATCATGGGATCTTTTCTGGATCCTGGGATATGTTACGCTTGTGGCACCTTTGATCCTTTTGATCACGCCCATAGTTTGCAGCCTTAAGGAGGTAGCAAAATGAAACCAATGGTAGTCGGAATAGGAGGAGCCGGCGGCAATATACTGGGAAAATTCCTGGAAACGCAGGACGTGCAACTTCCAGTGTTCCGTCTTGGAGAGCACCTGGCTTTTGGAAATGCGAAGGGAATATGGCTCGACTCGGCAACTCAGGATACTCAGGACCAGACATACTTTGGGAACCTTGAGGAAGGAAAGTATCCAGGATATCTGATATGCCACGGAATGATATCTGCAGGTTCCCCCTTTAAGAAATGGATTAAGGACACTTACGGTTTCGACCTCAAGGCGCAGGGTTATGACAGGCGTGCTGAGTACTTGAAGGGCATCTTTGAGGTCTTTGAAATCGAGAAAGTCAAGGCGATGGCCAGAAAGGAGTTCAATAAGGAGGATAATCCGCTTCCCGGGTATATGTGGAAGGTCGGCATCAGACCGTTTACGGTACTGGGCATGAGAGCAGGAGCAAGCTCAGGCATGAAGGCTGACCCGGCATCAGTCGCTGCGTCCGAGGATAACAAATCAAAATTTGCAGTTCTTAAAAACATTGGCTCTTCCTTGGGGTCGATCGGCGCCCTGATGAATAAAAATAAGGAAGCTTCTTGCGGTCCGGAAATGCAAAATAAGCTGTGCGACAGCATACTCTTTCTGGCGTCGCTTGGAGGGGGAACGGGAACGGGCTTCATCAATCCCATAACCAGCTACGTCAGACGGGAAGAAAAAGCCTTTCCGTTCTTCGCGCTGGGGATATTAACTGAGAAAGGAGATGATGCAAGACAAGCCAAAGAAGGCCAGAGAAACCTCGGAGCAACTATTGCCATGTACGATCTCCTCACAAAACCGGCTGGCGAGGGATTAGACGCTCTGATTGTAATAGACAACGAGGTTTTGAGAAGAAGATATGGCAAGGGCAACTTCAATGCCAATGATAGCGCCATTTACGCCTCCATGAAGCCTATGTTCGATCTGAGAAACTATCCCGGGGCAAAGCTTCAAGATGACGCTCCGGCGATGAAGAGGGTGTTCTGGGATGCTGATGCGGATGATGTTGTTAAAGATGAGAACGGTAAGACAATCCTGCTTCCGCCAATTCTAGTTCCCTGCTATTATTCGCATGGTGAGTCTGATGGCGGCGAGAAGTCCTTGGTAGAGCATGCTTTGAGCGAGGAATGCCGGCTGTTCCCGTGTACTCCATCCAAGGCAGATAGAGCTTATGTCTTTGCCAGAGGCTATGTCAACGCTGAAAAGGTCAAGTCCGCCATAAAGGATTTGACGGGAATTGCAGAAGATCACACTAATGTTTACAGGAAGCTAGGCAACGGCTTTGGAGAGGATATCTTGATCCTCCTGCGAAATCCCTACGGAGGCAAAGCCGGAGAGCAAAACAAAAAGCAGAACGGAAATGATCTGACCTTTGAGTCGCGCCTCTACGACCTCATAGATTCAGCCATCAGATACATCGAGACAAATGAAATAAATATCATCGACTACCTGGGCTATTCAGATCTCACCAAGAAATACCTGAGAAATTACCTCTATGGCAGCGGCGGCCTGCGGGAGGAGCTTAAGAAGGCTCTCAAGAGAATTGAAGAGGGCAAGAAGCCGATATTCATCAAACAGCTCAATATATTCCCGAAGTTGTTTAGGTGGAATGAAATTCCAGGAAACGATAACGGAATACTCATAGAATTTCTAACTCAGAAATTTGGTATTGATTGGATAAAAACTGAAAACATTGAAAAAATCGGTAGTAGTAAGACTATCAAAGTATCCAACGAAAAAAATTCCCTTTCATTAAAACTTAACGATAAAAATCTTGAAGTAATCTTGGAAATTGATGACGGTAGAACTGACAGATTCATAGCAAAGATGGAAAATAATGTGCTAAACATATACTTGGATTTTGAGGACAGTTCAGCTGCGGTCACATCCGATCCCACAAAACGAGAATCCAAAGAGATCGATAACAAGGAATTTGAGGAGCTGTTTGAGAAAAAGTTCCAGGATATGCTGGCAAGGCCGGAGTTCAATCAGAAGGTCAAGGAGATTGCAAAGGGTGGAAACTGAGCGAATCGATTCGTTCTTATGCTTCCCCTCCCTCCTTGTTCTAATTTTGAGGCATTCTCCAGCGCCTTTTGCAGCTCTTCCACCAGAGCAGGCTAGCTGATGTACTCATCCATGCCGTTCTTCAGGCACTCTTGCTTATCTATCTACCTCTCCAGCCCGAGTCCCACCGCCACGGCTCTGCCCATTCCCTCATCTGCTTTCTTCAGGTTCTCGATAGCTCGCTTCTGTTTGGCTGGGTCGGTGACGTGGCTCAGATCGGCCACCAGGTTCTCCACCAGATGCTTCCCTGGCTGCTGGGCCCACAGTTCACCTGCCCCTTGAATACCTGGCACTGCATGGCTCCATCAACTGCTCTGCAAAGATATATCTATGTGAAAACCCTCCTTTTTGCAGTGAGGGATTTCATGAAAATAATATCTATGTTTGTCCTAATGTTGTTGATACTATCCGCGGGAAGCTGCTCTGCGACAGACCAGGTCACAGATAAGATAGAAAATGCAATGAACGATTCGAACCCAGTTACGAAAGTATTAGCATTTGCATCGATTGTAGACATGGGTGCGACAGGCATTGATCTTGCCGCACAGGCATTGAAATCTGATGATATGGAAACCAGTGTTTTCGCATTAATTGCGATGGATATAATTGAAGACCCAATGGCTGTAGAACCACTGATCGAATCTCTGTCTAGCGATGATGAAGAAACGAGGATGGTGGCAGCTCTTTCTCTTGGTTGGATTAAGGATCCAAGGGCTGTGGATCCACTCATAATAAGCCTGGAAGATAGCGACGCCCTAGTTAGGGCTTATTCTGCAATCGCCTTGGGGTGGATAAGAGATTCTAGAGCTGTAGATCCGCTTATAAAGAGTTTGCAGGATGAAAATAGAGAGGTGAGAGACGCAAGTTCCGTTGCTCTTGGTTGGATAAAAGATCCCAGAGCTGTTGATTCTCTTATTCAAGCAATGAAGAACGACTCACCAACATCATGCATGGCTGCAGTCTCTTTGGCATTTATCAATGACACCAGAGCAATAGTCCCAATGATTGATATCATGGGCAGTTCATCCTGCAGTAATGAAGTAGTCCCAGGAGCTCTGGCTTTCATGGGAGAGCCAGTTTTAGCACCTCTAATGCAGGTGTTAAGTGACATTAACGAAAAACCTGAAAAGAGAGCTGGTGCAGCCATTGCTTTGGGATCTTTAGGAGATGCCAGGGCAATAAACGCTCTTTCGGAATCACTCAACGATAACGATCGCGATATTCGCGCCAATTCAGCAAAAGCTCTCGGTTTCATGGGCAATAATCAGGCCAATGATGCCCTGATATCGGCATTAAGCGACGAAGATAACCTCGTTAGATCTAATGCTGCTTTAGCTTTAGGAATGATCGGCAATTCCAATGCCATAGATCCATTGATTGAGGTTCTGGAAGACGATGAAGAGTCAAATGTTAGAGCAAGTTCTGCTGAAGCATTAGGGAGGATTGGTGATCCAAAAGCGGCAGATGCGCTTATCAAATCAGTCCAAGATGATGAGAGCGATTCTGTCAAATCAAGTGCTGCAGAAGCACTAAAGAAAATACTGAAGAATCATTAAATCTTGGGTAGCACGATAGGGGACGATGCACATATCGTCTCATTTTCTTTTTAATTTAGGGATTTAAACGTAGTGACGTTGTCTTCCAAATTCTGGCCCAAAAACAATAAATATGAAGCGTTACATCCTGGTTCCTGCTAATGTTTCTATGCTGTGGATGCGAGAGGCCGGGGATAGGCGCGATTTTCCAGTCTTTTGTCGATCTCCGACCAAACCGAATTCTTAAGGTCCTTGATGAGTTTTGAGGCTGATTGAAGATAAGCTCTAAATATTTAGCAGATGAATGGAGCAAGAGATATTTCGGGGGTTTAAATCATGCTCAGTGAGTTCAAGAATTTCACGTTACTGGTATTGGCGGCAATGGCGGCTTTTTCGATGGCCGTATTCATAACGGCGGACACTGCCCTTTCTCTGGATTGGAATAGCTACAGTCCGGCACATGCAGTAGGCTCCGGTGATGACGACTGGTGGACGACATACCCCGATCAGCATGAAAACTCCGGCTCGGTGGTAAAACATCCTGACTGGATTCTGAAAGCTCTCAAGGAGAAGTCGGTGCTCATCCTGATTCATAGCAGCAACTGCGTACCGTGTCTGACTCAGACGCCAAGAATTAAAGCGGCTGCAAAGAGCTTTAGCGGCGATCTCAAATACGACGATGTTCTGGGGGAAGGAAGTAGCTTGCAACAGGCTATTGATATCCTGGATGTCTATGATCCGGCCGGCGGCGGAAAACCGGTCGTTCCAACGACCATCTTCATCACCCTGGCCAAGGGCCCGGATGGAGCGGTGGATGTAGTCTGGCGCAGCGAGATTGATGCCATGAGCCAGGAAAGAATCGATGCTTACGTGAAGGATTCCATCTACTACTACAAGCAGAATAGAGCCGCATGGATCTGAGAGTGATATCAATAATTGCCAATACCTACAAAAAGAAGCTGCAATCGGCAGCTTTTCTGCTCCTTTTCGCCCTGGCCGCCCTCTCTCTCTTTTCCAGCCCCGTCTTTGCCGGCGAGGCCATCCAGGCCCCAGAGTTCACTGCCGTTGGTGTGGACGGTAAGAACTTCTCTCTTTCCGACTTTCAGGGCTCTCCCCTTATTTTTCATATCACCAACATCGAGATCCCGTTATGCGTTGAATGCGAAAAGTCCCTGAAAGGACAGGTAGAGGAGCTGGCAAAGCTCAAGGCCATGGACCCCGGTGTCCAGATAGTCACATTGAACATGAGGAAGAATCCCTATTCCCGGGATGGCAAGTCCCTGGCGGAGAAGTGGTGGAAGGTCAATGTCACCTGGCCCTGGGCGGAGGATATTGAGCCTTATACCATCGCCGGCAAATATCTCGACTACTGGAATGTGAG
The DNA here is from genome assembly GCA_026394505.1 of Methanothrix sp. GTDB lineage: Archaea > Halobacteriota > Methanosarcinia > Methanotrichales > Methanotrichaceae > Methanothrix. The sequence goes on along the minus strand of JAPKYC010000177.1, from coordinate 17,449 downwards.
GGGCGGCTCCTCAAATCCCACTCTCCTACTGATCGACAAAGATGGCAATATCGCCGGAGTCTATCACGTCTACCGGGTGGGCGAGGGCGAGTTAGACGGCGTGCAAAGTGCAGAGAAGCTTTACCAAGAGCTGCAAGATGTGGGCGGCTCAATGTGGAAGGGCCTGGAGGGAAAGGTCTTCGGGCAGGAAGTGACCGCCTCCACAATGTTTTTAGCGGGCATTTTTACATCGCTGGCTCCATGCTCCATCGCTCTCTTGATTGCTGTATTCTCCTATGTTCTGACGGTGCGCAGGAAGGATGATTATCTGCGGAAGAGTGCCTCCACTTCCAGAGAGGGATTTATGATTGGAGTTGCCTTTACCCTGGGAATGGCCGCCGTCTTCTTTGTGCTGGGGCTTTTCATCTCTCAGGTGGGCCTTTTCATTCGCGACTCAAGGCTCTTCGACCTGGCAGCCGGCCTGATCATGATCATCCTCGGCATCAGCAACCTCAAGCCCCTGGAAGAGATCTTGGAGCCCATAACCTCTCGAATTCGGCCTGATCGAGGGGGGACGTATTGTGAGACAAAGAAGAGCCTGCTGCAAAGGTCGGTTGAGACCTCTATTGGTCTATTCAAGTACTCCGCCTTCCTTGGAGCCTTCACGCTGGGCATATTCTTTGCCCTGGGCTGGGCGCCCTGTGCCCTCTCCATGGTGATGCCGGTATTGATCTGGCTGGCATCGCAAAACGTCACACCCCTGGCGGGAGGCGTGATGCTTGCCATCTTCGGACTTGGGCATGGCGTGCCCATCATTCCCATTGCCACCTTCTCCCGGACGGTGGGGGGAAGGATCGCAGAGAAGTATGTCTCCATTGGAGAGTGGACTACCAAATTCTTCGGGCTGCTGGTGATAGTAGTGGGCGTGGTGTATGCGGCGAGGTATGCCGGGTTCTTGCTTTGGTGAAGGCCCGGCTTGTTTTTTTTTTAAATTCCGAAACCTCTTTATAATCTTCCAGACAACCTGCTGCTCATGAAAACTCACATCTCTCTTCTCTTCATCCCGCTCCTCTTGCTCCTGGCGGGCCTGGCCGGTGCTTCCTACTGGTTCCAGGTGATCGATGTCACGCCCATTGAGATGACGCCCCATAGCGAAGCCAACTTCACCGTCTCTGTCAAGGGCCTGGGCAGCGAGAGGGCCTATGTGGAGCTGGTCTTCAAGAACATGACCGAGGGATTGGATTTCACCTGCCCGACGATGATTAAAAATGTCTTTCCGGCGGGCGTGACAAAATACAACTGCACCGTCAAGGCAGCGGATGTGGTGCCGGGCAACTACTCCTTTGTGGTGGATGTTGCCGCCAGGGGATCGCCCTCCGGCAAGAAGACCGCCTTCATTAATGTGGTAGCGGCAAAGAGCAATGCGGCAACTGAGCCCGGGAAGCAGCCGATCCCAACGGGGCCAGCGCTGCAAGCATATAATGCATCCGGGGCAGACCAGGGCAATCAAACCCCCGCGAAGGTGCCCCAGGTCCAGAAAACTCCTGCCCCAGGGGCAATGGCGGCAATTTTAGCCATGCTGGTTGCTATGCGGAGGATGAAGAGATAAATAAATAATTCGCCCAAAACATTTTCATACTACTATTAAGCAAATCCTGGATGATGCATCCTTGCAGATTGCCCTGCAGACTCATGTTGCCGATGATAACGGCGATATAAGTTCTATTGAGGCGGTCTTTCAGAGCCCCTCGCAAAACCAATCCATAGCGGCGATCATGAATTCCACGAATCTGTTCTCGTGAGACGCCAGGAACGGCAACTATACTATTAACATGTCCTTTTCCCCGTCCCGCGAAGGGGGAATTTGGATTATCGAGCATCTGATTGTCTGCGATAAGCCGGGAGATTGCAGGAAAATTGATGGAACAATGGCAGAAGTGCTTGGCTTTCCGGCAAAGCTGCAAATCCCTAAGAAAGCTCAAAATAGCAGCATAGATCTTGACCCAAATGAGCTTCGCGGTTGGGCCAATACGGGCGAAAGGTTCGCCGCCCAAAGGAAGATCATTATCAATAGCGTCTTCAACCGGCCCGCCATGTGCTGGCCGTAATTTAGATCAGATCCTCTTCCATCTCCCAGCCCAGCCGCTCCCTGATGATCAGGTAGCTCATCTCTGGGGGTATGGCCCCCACCTCGGTGCTGATCAGGTCGATGTACTGATGGGGCGTGACATCAAAGGCCGGATTTCTCACTCGAACGTGGCTGTACTTGGAAATATCGGGCAAGACCTCGCCGGCCTCGCGCTCCTCGATGGTAACCAGTTCGCCAAGGATGGTTCGGGGGCTGAACTTGTAGGTTTCGGCAGCCACCATGAAGCAGGTCCTGGCCTCATGAGCGGAGAGGGCGATCTGGGATGTGCCGATCTTATTTACCAGAGTTCCGTTGACCATTATCACGTCTGCTCCCACCACCACCAGATCTACCTCATTCATGACGCTTCTGGCCGCCGAGTCGATAATCAGCTCCGTCTCGATCCCCAACCGGTCCAGCATGCCGATGGTGGTGATGCCCTGAAACCTGGGTCGCGACTCGGTGGCTATCACCTTGATCTTCTTTCCCGACTTATGGGCGGTACTGATGACGGAGATGGCTGCCAGAGAGTTGCAGTGGGTGAGCACGGTATCGCCATCCCTGATCCTGCGGCTGCCGATCTGGCCGATTCTCTCCAGAGCCTTTTCGGAATTCTCGATGAAGCGATTGGCGTTAAGAACTACGGCCGAACGAGCCGAAGCCAGGGTCTCGGCCCTGTACTTCATCACCATGCGTATGGCGTTGGAGAGGGAGACCGCTGTAGGCCTGGTCTTGAGAAGGATGTCGGCGGCCTTCTCCATCTGCAGGTTGAAATCCTCAAGGCTTAGCGCTTCTAAAGTCATGGAAAAGTCGCGCATGGATGCTGCTGCGGCTGTGGCAATTCGGCCCGCTCCTCTGATCTCCATGCTGCGAATCTTTGCAGAAGTTTCCAATATCTGGTCCATCGGTTTCATCTGATCCTTATTAAGCTGGATTAGGATAAATCCTTTTTCCAGTCGGATCGAGCAAGGGGGATAAAATCGGGAGGAAAAAGATAAGCGGTTCCTCGCTGTTCCGAGTGGGTAATAGAACAATCGAGTAAGCGGCCCTTTTGCTATGCATGCCTTAATCAGGGACTTGGCGAAGAGCCAAAGGTTTAACATGTAGGATTGCGAAGGACGAAGCGGGAAGTCCCCATCCTTCAGGGCGCGGTAGTTCACATAGATTTAGGAATATGCTAACTGTGGGGGAAAGATAATGCTCCAAAATAAGGCTGTGTCATTGCTGATTTTGCTAGCTTTAATTTCTGTGGTCGCCTTGAGCGGCTGCGTTAGCAAACCCGATAGGAATCCACTATCGGTAACGAACCTGGAAATTGTTCCCGGCCAGATAAAGACATCGACGATCGAATTGAAGGTCACGACTTATATCAAGAACTCTGATGAGGGCACGGCTGGCAAGAGCAGCCAAAACACATCTCTGCTGCTAAAGGCCACCAGTTCAGACAGAGACTTCCTTGTCAACCAGACCACGACATTTATCGGCAAGATCGCGCCGGAGAAGACCGTTAACGTCACTCAGATCCTGACGCTTCCCAAGAAGGGCGGCTACAAGCTGGAGGCCATTCTCTTTGAGGAGGATAAGGAAGTGGACCGGGGGTACAGGACGGTTTACAATCTGGAGAGCCTTCCCGCCGACAGCAAGGCGATCAGCCTGCGAATCGATGGCATCGACTTCCTGGTGCGAAAGGCGGCGGAGGAGAAGGTAGTCATCCAGAGCGACATCTACGTAACCAACTTTGGAGCCAGGACAAGCCAGGATTATGAGCTGATGCTAAAAGCTACCGACATCGATTCAAAGTTGGTGGCGGATAAGCAGTGGAGCAATACCGGGATAATCGCTCCCGACGAGACGGCCATCAGGAGTGTCAACCTCACTGTACCGGACAGGTACAACTATGTTGTTGATGTACTCATCTGGAGCAATTCCACAATCGTAGGCCAGGGGCAGGACTATGTGCAGCTCAATGCCACGACAATGCTGGGAGAAAAGGAGCGTTTGGCGGCCAGAGGAACGAGGACGGGAGCATTCGTCACTGAAGGAGCGGCTGCTGAGCCTGCCGAAATGAGTGTCAGTGCGTTTGAAAACAGCACGGCACAAAAGACGTCGGCAGAAGCGCCTGATTTCATGGCGTTGATGGCTATGGCCATGATCGGTCTGGCCGCAGTGGCGTTGCGAAAGAAGCGATAAGCAAGATTTGACTTTGCACCAGCCGCAGTCCCGCTGCCTCCTGATCTCTCCGGGGCATATGCCTGTGAAATGCCGCCGGATTCTTTCTTTCCGGACAGTATTGGCTGTCGTAGTAGACCTGCCAGAGGCCCTCCACATCGGGTCCATTCTCGCTGCAATGCAAGGCCGACTTCAGCCTCTCCAGGCTCTCATTCAATCCTCGGCCGTGATCGCGCCAGACTCTGCCCCCCCGGCAAAGCGAGATCCAGCTCTCCCTGCCGTTTCCCAGTACTACTATTATCCCAGGATTCCTGCGGGCGAAGTGGTCGCAGGTATGCTCTCCTATTCTGTGCCTGGGCTTTAGAAAGCCGTAAAGGACAGTGGTGCCAAGAAAAGAGAGCCTCACAAACGCCTTCATCCTATGCGACTCTCCTAAAACGGCAAAGACCATCTTTCTTATGCGGGCAGCTTCGATATGTTGGGAGACTTCCACATCTTCAGCTCGCAGGTGCTTCGCTCTGGCAAGAAGCAATTCATTGCAGTCCTCATGCAGGGAGAGGTAGTAGTGGAATTTTTCCGGAATCTTCAAGCCTGCCACATCTCCAGAGTTGTATCTCTCCAGCCGTTGATCTTCAGAAAGGTCGAGGCACTCTTGATTCGCACCCCCATTGTCGCCAGCTCTGCTTTGGCCGCAATCGGCTGCCGTTTGCGGTAGGCAACAATTCTTTCTGCGCTCCTGGGCCCTATGCCCGGCACTCTCAGCAATTCCCGGAATGAGGCGGTATTTGGGTCCACTGGCAAGTCCAGAAACTCCCTGGCGATGGCCGTCTTGGGGTCGGCATTGCAGAGAAAGCCATTCTCATTAAAGGCATGACGGATCTCGCCTGGCTGGAAGTGGTAGACCCGAAATAGCCAGTCCATCTGATAGAGGCGGTGCTCTCGCCAGAGCGGCTGGGCCTTTTTGTTCTCAAAGAATGTACCCCGCTGAGGGGAAAAAGCGCTGTAGTAGGCCCTTCGCACTCCAATCTCTTTGTACTCATAAAGGACCCTTTTGAAGATCTCCTCATCGCTCTCCCCGGCTGCACCTACCACAAGCTGCGTGGTCTGGCCGGCAGGCAGAATGGTCTGGGCGGCATGGGAGGTCTCGGATGACATATCGCGGATATATCTCTGTCTTTGCAGGATATCGCTCTCGTAGTTCTTGGTAGCACAGATATCAAACATGCGCGAGGCAGATGCCGCCTCTAAATTTATGCTTACCCGATCCGCCAGCTCTACAGCCTCCTGGATATGAGCCTGGGATGCGCCGGGCAGGACCTTGAGATGAATGTATCCGGAAAAAGCGAATTTTTGGCGAAGCAGCCTGGCGGTCTCTACCATCTTTTCCATGACGTTGTCCTCATCTCGACCCGCGCCGGAACTGAGAAAGAGACCTTCAATATAATTCGACCGGTAAAGGGAGAGGGTGATCCTGGCCAGCTCTTGCGGGGTATAGGAGAAGGCTCTGGCTTTGCGGCTGCAGTTTACAGCATTGGTGCAGTAGCTGCACTGATGGGTGCAGTGGTTGGTGTAAAGGGTCTTGAAGAGGCTGACGCATCTGCCGTCTTGGGTGAAGGCATGGCAAATTCCGGGCAAAGGCGTTTCGCGTGGGGAGAAGGTGGACGCGCAAACGTCATGACGCGTGCCCTCTCCCAAAGTGCTGAGCTTCTCAGCGTTCACGCCCACCACCGTCGGGCATCGGGCCGGGCCCAGGGAGTCAAATTTGCACTCCTCAGCCAGGTGGGCGATCTTCTCCAGGGTGACCATTGGGATTATCTGTGAACTTATGGATTATAACCAATATGCTTGCGGGGCGAAAGTAATCTCTGGGCCATTCGTTGGAAGAGTCGGTGGAGGTCTTGCTGCCGGGGGAGAAAAGCTCCGTCTGGAAGCTGGTGGGCGTCAAGGTCGATGAGATTTTGGGGCTGAAGAGCCATAGCCTTTAGTCTCCGCCAGGGCGCGAAAGGCTTCCACTACATCTTTGCGGCTTACACTTACAGGCTCACCACCGGCACCTGAAAATAGAGAGGCCGGGCAATGCCGTCAAGTACTTATACGGCTCTCTCGTTAGCGGGCCTGATGGCCAGAGTTGCAGTAGGAGGCACCTTCGATCCCATTCATGATGGGCATATCTCCTTGCTGAGGCGTGCCTATGAGCTGGGGGGAGAAGGCGAGGTAGTAATTGGTCTCACCTCTGACGGGATGGCCAGAGAGAGCAGAACCAGAGCCGTGCGCAGTTTTGAGGCAAGGGAGAAGAATTTGCGGGCGATCGTGCGAAGGTGCTTTGGCATCAAGCATGCCAACATCATAAAGATCGACGATCAATGCGGCTCCTCCATCTACGAAGACTTTGATTTCATTGTCGTCTCTCCGGAGACCATGCCCATGGCCGAGAAGATTAACCGGCTGAGGGTAAAGAAAAACCTGAAGCCGCTGCAAATATCGGTGATTGAGTATCAACTGGCTCAGGATCTTGTCCGCATAAGCTCTACCCGGATCTCTGAGGGAAAGATCGATATGCATGGCAAGATTTTGATTGGTTAAATTTTTGTTTTTGAATTCATTTTTTCCTTCGCCGCTATAAACTCCCGCGCCAGCCTTGCCGCCAGCAGCGCCGTCTCGCCGCGATCATAGGCTGGGGTAAGCTCGTTTATATCCAGGCCTATCGCCTTCGGCGCAGCGCGCTCGATCACTCGAAATACGAGATGTTATTCACCTTCGCGAATGAGAACTCCTCTTTGCTGCCGCTGCGAATGCCGATGGAGGCGTAAGCCTTGACGCCCTTCTTTTTCAGGATTCTCCGGCTGGCGCAGGCGTGGCTGTACCGGGTGTTGCCGAATTCATCGCGCAGGTCCAGGTGCGCGTCCAGCACCAGCACGCTGAGCGCGCCCCGGCGCGCTTCGCCGCGCCAGGCTCTCCACAATGGGCGGAGTGATGGAATGCTCTCCCCCTAAAAGATCGCAAATAGCTAGCTCTGCCAGATCCACGTCGTAATAGTGATCATAGCTCTCGAAATTAAAAGAGGCGATGCAGTCGAAGGGCAGTCCAACTACCACGCAGTCCGCATCCGGCAAATTTGCATCGGCGTCGGCAAAGCCGCACCTTTGAAACATGAAAAGGATTTCAGCTCACGTCCAGCTTGGTCCTGCCCATGACGGAGAGATAGGAAACCTCTTTTCCTTCCTTGATCTTCGGCTTCTGATCTGCGGTTATGGGAACCTCGACTGTGGCGTAGCTGCCCAGGTCCATGATCTGCACCGATGTGCTGCCGATGGATAGAACCTGGCCAGTTTTGCGCTCCACATTGGGCACATAAATCTTGGTGGTAACCGGCTGAACGATGGACTTCTTCTGGTTATCGAAGATGCCTATGGCGTCCACCCTGGCTTTAGCGCTGCCGTGCTTGCCGGGCTTGGAATGGGATATGCTCTTGATTATGCAGGGCTCTTCGTCGATGATAACGTATCTTCCTTCTTTCAGCTCTCTGACCTCAACCTGCTCCTTCATTTCATCACTCCTAGCGACGAATGCAACTCTCCTATTTAAAGGATGTCTTTCATGCGTCGCATTGCTTCCTCAAGCTCTGAGCGCGCCGCAGCATAAGAGATTCTGATGTGCTCTTTTCCGCCCGGCCCAAAGGCCGATCCGGGAACGACAATGACCCCGGCCTGGCCCAGCCTGGCAGCGACAGCGTCGCCGTCTCCTACCCGGGGGAAGAGATAGAATGCGCCCTCCGGCTCAATGAGATCTATGCCCATCTCCCTGAAGCCTTTTACCAGCAGATCCCGGCGAGCTTTGAATTCGTCCCTCATCCGGGTCACGCAGTCCTGCGGCCCGGTGATGGCTTCTATTGCCGCCGCCTGAGAGATGGAGCCGGCGCAGGCCTGAACATACTGGTGAATCTTGAGCAGTTGCTCCAGAGCGCCGCCTTTGGCCACCAGATAGCCCAGCCTCCAGCCCGTCATGGCATAGGTCTTGGAGACGGCATTGACGGTGATGACGTTGTCCGAGAACCGGCCTGGGCTGACATGTTCTCCTTTGTAGATGAAATGCTCATAGACCTCATCGGAGAGCACAGCAATGCCTCTATCCTCGGCGATTTTTGCAATAGCGTGCATCTGCTGGGGCGTTGCCACCGATCCAGTGGGATTGGAGGGCGAATTGACTATTATCAGCCGGGTTTTGTCTGTAATCCTCTCCTCTATGGCCTCGGGCGCGAGTCGCAGGCTGTCATCGAGAGGGACGCACACTGGTCTACCGCCCACCAGGCGGGTCAGCTCGGCATAGGACAGGAAGCTCGGATCGCCTATCAGGACCTCATCGCCCCTATCGACCAGCGCGGCTATAACCAGGAAGAGAGCTTCACTGGCCCCGCTGGTCACCATTATCTCCTCCGCCGTGCAATCGATCCGGTTCTCGGAGCGGAATTTTTCCGCGAGGGCAGAGCGAAGGGCCGGCACTCCGCAGTTGGGAGTGTAGCCGCACAGTCCCTTTTCAATAGCCTCAATGGCCGCTTTCTTGATGTGCTCCGGCGTGTCGAAGTCGGGCTGGCCCAGTCCCAAATTCACAGAACCCGGGGCCGCTCCCTCAAAACATTTCCTTATGCCTGAAATCTCAATCTTTTCCGTGCAGCTTGCAAATCTCATGGCTCCTCCCTCCTGCCTACATTTCCCGCCGGCTCATCCTTATAAACCACATTCTGTGTGCCAAAGCAATTGAGCCTGGACAGCTCCTCTTTTATAAGATTCATCCTGATTCTGCCCCCTCTCCAATAAAGGGTGATCTTAACATCCTCTTTCTCCGTCTCCTGGGAGATGGACTCCATGAACATCTCCAGCGCCCGGCAATTGGAGAACGGAACCACAAATATGGCCCTGTACAACTCTTTCTTGCGGGCGTAGGAGGTGAGGATATATCCGTTGTTCTCAAACTCGCTGATCTCATCGAAACGGCATAAGACCTCCTTTTCGTGCTCCGCTGTTCCATCGACCTTGGAGATTATCAGAAGAATCTTGGCGATAAGTGACTTATCTAATTTTCTTCCGAACCAGATATTGATAGCGCCCTGGGTGAGGACAATGGATACCGCAGAGCCGCTCACCTCAATGGAGACCGGCTCCGGCCTATTGCCTGAGGAGCTGGGCATAGGCCCCTAGATCGAGCGGAGCAGATATAACCGTTTCGAGAATACTCATCCAAGAGAGGGATGATGCTTTGGACCAATGCCTGGCAGCTTTAGAGAAACGCTTTTTGGAGGAGCCTTATGCTAAGATCTTCGGCATTCGGATTGTAGAGCTCGATGAGGGCCGCGCTCTTCTCAAGATGAAGACCTCCGAGAATATGAACAACCTCTTCGGCACTACTCATGGAGCCGCCATCTACTCGCTGGTGGATGCCGCCTTCGAGTTGGCCGTCAACTCGCACGGCACAGTGGCTGTGGCCTTAGGCGTGAATATGAATTACCTCAGCGCGCCTCTTGCCGGCGAGAGCTTGCTGGCAGAGGGGCGGGAGGTCAATCGCTCTCGAAAGATCTCGGCCTGCCAGATTTCCGTCACCGGCGAAGACGGGCGATTGATCGCGACCTGCCAGGCCCTGGCTTACCGAAAGAAGGACAAATTGCCCTTCCTTTGAACAGAGTTTATATTCCATCGCTGCCCTTAGCCCAGGCAATGAGACTTGCGTCCTGCATAAAAAAGTACAAAGACGATACCCATCGGGCTCTGCCACCCGAGGAGACGCTAAAGCGCGCCGAGGCCAAATTGCCCGCCGCCGGGATCACCAGGGTGGCGGACATAACCAATCTGGACCGAATCGGTATACCCGTCTTCTCCTCCATCCGGCCCATGGCTGATCGCGGTGCCATCTCCGTCTACAACGGCAAAGGAGCCACGCCCACCGAGGCCAAAGTATCGGCCATGATGGAGGGCCTGGAGCGCTACTCCGCTGAGGTGAAAGACAGGGAGCTTAAAATCGACTGCTTCTCCCGTCTGGACGGGGCGCTGGACCCACGCGAGCTGATCCTGCCGGAGGGGGCAGAGCCGGATGCCATGATACCCTGGATTTCCGGCTGGGACATCATGAATGACGAAGAGATCTTAGTTCCGGCCAATGCCGTTTTTCATCCGTTGCCCTCCGATTACAAACGCCTCTTTAGAACCAATACCACTGGCCTGGCCTCGGGCAATGTGATTGAAGAGGCAATATTTCATGGTCTGGCCGAGGTTATTGAAAGAGATGCCTGGGCCCTGGTGGAGGCGACGAGGAGGGCCGGCCCTTTGATCTGCGACGTTGAGGACGGCCTGGCGAAAGGCCTCCTGGATAAATTCGCGGCTGCCGAGGTAGATGTCTATCTGAGGGATATCACCAGCGACATTGGCGTTCCGACCTGCGCGGCCGCGGCCGATGATGTACGGCTGCGCGATCCAACCCTTCTCACCACGGGCATGGGCACGCACACCAGCGCCGGCGTGGCCGTGCTGCGCGCCCTCACCGAGGTGGCGCAAAGCCGTCTCACCCAGATTCACGGGGCGAGAGAGGACACAACGATAGCTGATTTTAGAAAGCAGATCGGCTACGATCGGACCAAGAGGCTTAACAAGCACTGGTTTGAAGCAACCGATACGAAGTGCTTTGCAAAGATCCAGTCCTTTGAGAGCGATGACTTTCTGCTTGACATAAAATACATGCTAAAGAAACTGGAAGAGGCAAGCCTCGATCGGGTAGTGGTAGTGGACTTGACTCGCGAGGAGATAGGCCTTCCCGTGGTCAGGGTGATTGTGCCGGGGCTTGAGATAGCGGCGGTGGACCCGGAAAGGGTGGGGAAAAGGTGCAAAGATGCCAGCAGAAATGCCAGGAATCGTCGTCTTCCTAGGGCCAAGCCTCTCCAGGGCTAGGGCGGAGCAGATTTTGGAGGCTGACTATCGGCCACCAGCCAAGCGGGGCGACATTTACCTGGCTGCCAAGGAAGGGGCCGGGATCATTCTGCTCATCGATGGCGTCTTCTTTCAGGAATGCTCCGTGGCTCACAAGGAGGTAATCTATGCTCTGGAGGCGGGGGCAAAGGTCCTGGGCGCCTCCAGCATGGGAGCCTTGCGTGCCTCAGAGCTGGACATTTACGGCATGGAGGGCATAGGCAAGATTTATCAGGCTTACAAAAGCGGCCATCTGGTCTCGGATGATGAGGTGGCTCTGGTCTTCGATCCATTCTCCTATGAGCCCAGGTCCGAGCCGCTGGTGAATATTCGCTTCAATTTGGATTTGGCCTGGCAGATGGGGGTAATTAGCGCTTCCTGCAAAGACAAGCTATTTCATTTCGCAGAGGCCCAATACTTTCCCGATCGAACCTATGAGCGCATGCTTTCGGATGCATCAGGCCTGGTGAAGGAAAAGGAGCTGCAGCGTTTTCGCGAATTTTTGGCCAGGGAGAAGCGGGACTTCAAGATGGAGGATGCGCTGCTGGCCCTGGAGCGGGTCCGCAGAATGGCAGATGACTAGGTTGAAATAATAGTTCTCAGACAGGGGGACAGTTCAATGGCTATGATAGAAGAGATTCTCGCTTTAAAAAAGGAGCGCCATGCGACCATCCTGGCCCATAACTACCAGATGCCGCAAGTGCAGGATGCAGCCGACCTGGTGGGCGACTCCCTGGAGCTCTCCCGGGCTGCAGCCCGCCTGGACTCGGAGGTCATTATCTTTTGTGGAGTGGACTTCATGGCGGAGACTGCGGCCATTCTCTCCCCGCAAAAAAAGGTCGTTCTGCCGGTTAAGGGTGCCTGGTGCCCCATGGCCCACATGATTACACCTGATCAGCTCCGCGATCTTATAGCCCTGAATCCGGGTGCAGCAGTGGTCTGTTATGTCAATTCCACGGCTGAGATAAAAGCGGAGAGCGATGTCTGTTGCACTTCCGCCAACGGCGTGCAGGTGGTAAACTCACTGTCCGAGAAGGAGGTCATCTTTGTTCCGGACAGGAATCTGGCCGCCTACGTGGCCCGCCATACCGATAAGAAGATCATTCCCTGGAACGGCTACTGCTATGTGCACGATCACCTCACTGCGGAGGAGGTGCAGGCCGCCCGGTCAAAGCACCCGAATGCAGAGGTGCTGGTGCACCCGGAGTGCCGACCGGAAGTCATCGATCAGGCCGATTTCGTCTACAGCACGGCCGGAATGGGCAGACATGCCAAGGACGGCGCTGCCAGGGAGTTTATCATCGGCACGGAGACGGGCATGATCTACCGACTGAAGAAGGAGAATCCTCTGAAGGAGTTTTATCCGCTGAGCACGAACGCCATCTGCCAGAATATGAAGAAGACCACCCTGGCCCTGGTGTTGCAGGCGCTGCAAACGTTGCAGCCGCAGGTGACGGTGCCCGAGGAGATAGCGGTGAGGGCGCGCCGGTCGATTGAGAGGATGCTGGCGGTCAAGAGCTGATTGATTGGGCGGAAGGCTTGTTCATCTCCAGCCTCCTCTCCGCCAGAAAGGCTAGCCTGGTCGTGCACTACATCCGATTTTTCCTGGCTTGCGATGAAATTGCCAGTGAATTAATTTTAGAAGATATCCTTATGACGAATGGTATCCATTCTTTTTCACCGAGTCTTGACAGGTCGCTTGGGATAAGGTGAACTACCGAAGAGTTGACAGAACCTTTCGAGATAAACTATTTGTAGTTTAAAGAAGGGCAAAAATTGATGAGACAAAAGATGAAACAAAAAAGGCCTTTTCACGTCATGATCATCCCCACCCTTGGCTGTCCATCCAAATGCGCTTATTGCTGGAGTTCTGAGGTGGGCTCTCCTATTATGAGCATAGAGACCGTTAAGGATACTGTGGCCTGGCTCAAGGATTTCCGGAGCGATCCCGTCACCTTCACATTTCATGGAGGCGAACCCCTCTTAGCCGGGGCCGATTTCTATCGGCAGGCTCTTCCCCTGCTTACCGGTGAACTCCAGCATCTAGAGCCCAACTTCGCTTTGCAGACCAACCTCTGGAAGCTTACTCCTGAATTAGCCGATGTCCTGGCCCAGTACAGCATCCCCATCGGCTCCAGCCTGGATGGGCCCCAGGAGTTAAACGACCTGCAAAGATCGGAGGGCTACTACGAGAGAACCATGCGAGGCTATGAACTGGCAAAGAGCCACGGTCTGCAGGTGCAGTTCATATGCACTTTTACCTCTTACTCCGTGCAATTCAAAGAAGATATATTCAATTTTTTCCTGGAAAACGATCTCACGCTCAAGCTGCATCCGGCATTGCCGTCGCTGCGAAGCAACGAGCCGGACAAATGGGCGCTCTCTCCGGAAAAGTACGGCGAGCTTCTGGTCTATTTGCTGGACAAGTACCTGGAGAACATGAACCGGATAGAGGTTCGCAATATCAATGACTACTGCCGATGCGTCTTCACCGGGCGGGGCACTGTCTGCACCTTTGTAGACTGCATGGAGAACACCTTTGCCGTGGGCCCGGATGGCAGCATCTATCCCTGCTATCGCTTCGTGGGCATGCCGGAGTACGTCATGGGCCATGTCCGCGATCATCCCAGCCGGAAGGATCTGGCAGAATCCGCGGCAGGAGTGCGCATGGGCCGCTTCAAGGAGTATGTGGACCGGGAATGCAAAGGCTGCAAGCATATCCGCTACTGCCGGGGAGGCTGCCCCTACAATGCCATAGCGCCCACGAACGGCGAGATTAAGGGGGTCGACCCTCATTGCATTGCCTATCAGAGGATCTTCGATGAGATTGGTGAGCGCTTCAACCAGGAGATGATGGGATCCCTGGGCCTGGAGATGGGCCTTTCAGCCGGGCCGGCAAAGCCGGCGAAGGGCACCAGGCCGGCAATCATGCCTCTGGTGAGAAAGCTGGCCTCGAATTGAGGCCATGCTTAGGGTCTTTGCAGGCAATGTCCAGATCGGCGCGGGTCAGCATTTCCGCCCGCCAGTCATCGACGGCATCCAACACTTAGCCGACTGCTCCTACGATCAGAAGCATAAACCGTGCTTAAAACTGACGCCAGCAGCAGACAGAAGCTGCCCAAGAGCATTGCCTTCATCATCCATCACCAGATCGAAAGCCTTGATCTCGAATGAGCGTAATCCTATTTCGTTCGAGATCAGCTTTTCTTATAGTAATAGTAAATAGCAACATTGTGAGAAATTATTTATACCTTGACATGGGAGACGCAGGATTTGCGCCTTCTGCGGCCATGAAGCTATGTTCACAATGCCTCAAAAATTTTCCATCAAGCCAAGTCCAATCATCATTATGATAAATCCGACTATGATTCCCAGATTGGTGAGATGCTCGCTGCCATATTTATTGGCAATGGGTATGAGCTCATCAAAACAGATGAAGACCATGATCCCTGCCACCAGGGCCGATGCTGCCGCCAAGATCCAGGCATTAAGAAAGGGATAGAGCAGAAGCACAGCCACGACTCCTCCCAGGGGCTCGGTCATGCCGGCGGCGAAAGAGAGCAAGCAGGATTTCTTTCTGTCGGATGTGGCGCAGTAAAGCGGTATGCAGCAGGCAATCCCTTCCGGAATATTGTGAATGGCGATGGCTATGGCAACGGGAATTCCCAGACGGAGATCCGCCAGGGAGACCAAAGCCACGGTCATGCCCTCGGGCAGATTGTGGATGGCTATGCCGATGGTGGTCATTATCCCACTCCGGTAGAGACGGTTGCACTGAGAATCCACCTGTCCGTCCATGTGAATATGAGGAATGAGATGGTCCAGCAGATAGATGAGGACAAGCCCGCACAAGAAGAAGAGATTGGCGTAGCCTAATCCCAATACGGCTTTGGCGCTAAAGAAGAGGTCCACAAAGCCCACGTAGATCATCACTCCGGCCGCAAATCCCAGGCTCACGGAGAGGTAGCGCATGTCGGGTTTTGGGATGAAATAGGAGATCAGGCTGCCTATGCCGGTGGCCAGGCCGGCAAAGAGGGTGAGCGCGAGAGCTGCCAGAATATTTTCTTCCACAAGAATCTGATAGGGAAGAATCTATTTTAATTTGCTGCCTATCTGCGGATCAGTCACTTAAACCTCTTGTGCAGCAGCGCAGCTCGAAGTGAACTGCAGGACGGCATCAAATATTTGGATTGGATCGCCCCCGTAAATCCTGACCCGGCTCTCGTCCAAAAGGACTGCCTCAGCCCAGCCAAGCCTTTACCACTAATTCGAAAATCTGATATATCCCTCAGACCAATATAATTGCAATATGAAGTCAATTCTTGTCGCGTTATTATTAGGTTTGCTGCTCCTGTCCTCCGGCTGCATTCAGCCTAAAGAAGCCCCGATCGTAGCGGAGAAGGCAGCCACAACGGAGTGGAAAGCTGATGGAATTGTGGGTGAGAGCGAATACTCCCGCAGCATGCTCCTGCAGGGCCCGGCCAGGCAGGGATACAGCGGAGGAGAGATGGAGATCTCCTGGAAGAACGATGGGGAATATCTCTACCTGGCCCTGAACGGCAGCACTGATGGCTGGCTGGCCATTGGCTTCGAGCCCCTGGAATGGATGAAGAACGCCGACATAATCCTGGCCTCAGTGCAAGCAGGCAAGGCGATGGCACTGGACGAGTATTGCACGGGCAACTACGGTCCGCATATCGAGGACACCATGCTAGGAGGCACAAACGACATTGAGGAATTTGGCGGCAGCAAAGGCGCCGGTCGCACTGTCATCGAGCTTAAGAGAAAGCTGGATACGGGAGACAGGTTCGACAAATCTTTCTCGCCCGGCCAGGCGATCTCCATAATCTGGGCGCTATCCAACAACTCCGATATCAGCCTCAAGCACAATGTGGCCTACGGCGAGGGCATAATGACCCTGACCTGATGACAAGCTTCTAATTAAATTATTCATTAGCCGATTAGGCTACAAGCGCTAGGCAATAGAAATATCGAAGAACAGCTAAAAAAAGAGAAAAGCTGTAGGCTTTTGGCCTACACTGCGGGCATGACCAGGCTTCTCTCGCCTGCAGCGCGGAACTCGCGGGCGCCACCCTTGCCGAAGCAAGCGCGGACATCTGCCCAGTCGAATACCATGCCGGGGTTGGCGAAGGTTACCTTGATCAAGGGGTTGCATGCGAAGGCGTCCATGCGGCCGGCGTGTGCGGCGCTGGAGATGCCTGCGTACTCGCCCTGGTGACCTACGTTCATCGCGTAGTTGGGGTAGTTAGCTCCCCTCAGCTCGAGTGGTGCGCCCTCGTCTGACTGGTAGGAGAACACGTTGGTTGGACCGCATTGATCCTGCAGGTCGTAGCCGAAGAAGCCCAGGCGTCCCCATCCTTCCTTATGCAGGAGCATGGACAGGTACCAGCCGGCGAGACCTACCTGGCTGTGGCCGGAGGCGATAGCGCAGCTAATACCGGATGCGGCTGCCAGAACGGATGCCCTCTGGGATCCACCGAAGTGATCCTCGAGCAGAGTCGGGAATTCCTCATACTGCTCCATGCCGTAGGCGTTGACCTCAGTGGCCAGCTCCTTGGCTAGATCCAGAGTCTGGGGTGCCTTGGCGAATCCTCCGAACTTGTCTGCGGCGAAATCGACGCCGTAGTAGCAGAAGTCGTCCAGGACATCGTTGGTGTAGGCTGCAGTGGCGTACTGGGTGAATCCGACACCGCCGGACATGTAGCTTCCCAGCCAGATCTGATCGTAGAGCGCAGCGCCTGCGGCGACTACGTTCAGGGAGACCTTCACTGGGTCGGCAGCATGTGTCCTGGAGGTCTGGATCATATCGGCCAGGAATCCAAAGGACAGTCCTCCGGGGTTGTTGGGTCCGCGTGCGCGTCTTGCGGGCAGCATCTCGGACATCTGCAGAACGGCTGCGTGCTTGGCGGCGTAGGCCAGATCAGCCACAGCGGCCTCACCGGCGCACATGTTGTAGGCGTCGATGAAGGTCATACATAGCTGCATGGCGCTCCACCGGGAGGTGGTGCCGCCGTCGCAGGACCTGACGACGATGGTTGGAACATGGATGGCCTGCCAGCTTGTCTTGCCGATAGCGGCCTTGAGGGCCTCGGCCTGGTCGGCTGGGAACATCTTGTTGATGTCGATCAGGTACTGATCATCAATCTCGTCTGCCAGGGCATCGTCGCCGGTGAAGACGCGAACGTTGCAGTCGTCGACTAGG
>JAPKYC010000216.1 GCA_026394505.1 Methanothrix sp. | reverse complement strand
TACCCATACGGTATTGATTGAAGGTGGTAAGGTGGTTAAAACGATTGTACACCTAAATCGAGAGCAAAAGACGATACTCAAGTTACTTGGACCGGCTTTTCGAAAAATACTATGGATTGCAGGGTTAATGCGGAGCGTGGGATTTACGTTCTCCATGCCCCCCCCCCTTTGCCGCATGCCCGCGCGCTCCGCCGGCCCCCCCGCTGAGGCCCCCACGCACGGACGCGCGCCCCCTGGCGGCGGCAGGTTGGGTGTCGAAAGCCTTTTAGAATTGTTCTTTAATAATAGGGAACTATGACTGAAAGATCCTGCAGATATTTACTGGCGCTGATACTTCTCAGCCTCTGCATTGTTCCAGCCCTTGCGCAAACATCGGACGATTATTGGGCTCCGTGGGTAACATTGACCACGACAGATTCTGCGACGATCAACTGGCGTGGAGAGGAAAATGGATCCGGTTCGATAGACTACGCTACGTCAAGTTACTTCGATACGCATTATAGCTATGAAAAAACGATAGCAACTACAGAGGCAGCGACGTACCAGCATGTCCGGATCAGCGGCCTTGAATCAAATACGTCATATACCTATAGGGTGAGACCTTCAGGTAGAGATGAATCATTTGACAATCGTACCTTCCGGACGATGCCTATAAGTGGTCCATTCACCTTTATCGTGATCAGTGATCCCCAGAAAGGTCAAAATTATGAGGAGAAGCAACGGTTCAAGTACGTCGCAGACGCTATCGAAAAGGAGCCGGATATACTATTTATACTCATTGGTGGGGACTACAATGGGCATGATAGTGACGGACTTTGGAATAAATTTTTCGAGGCAGCCGACGGGATGCTCTCAAAATATGCTATCTTTCCCACCATCGGGAACCATGAGTACCATAATTCCAGTGGTGGAAACAATCCGCCAACTGCCGCCAATCATTACCATTGGGCATTTGACATGCCCCTGAACTATTCCTTTGACTGTTCGGGGATCCGATTTATTGTTCTTAACACGCCGGACCCGAATAATGCTAATGGTGATGATCCGCATACTTCCCTGGTTCTTGCAAAGAATCAGGAATCCTGGCTTAGGGAGCAACTGGACAATGATACTCTGTTAGGAGCATTTACCATTCATCACCACCCGATCTGGGATTATTACAATATCACAGCGAATCCGAATCTTGAACCCTGGGAGACCCTCTACCATACCTACAATATTAGCGCAACTTTCGCAGGCCATACTCATAATTACCAGAGGTACTCAATAGAGGGGATTCCCTATTTCATTGTCGGCAATGCTGGGGGGAGGTGCGCTGACCTTACTGGGGATGCCTCGCCAGTCGGTTATAAGTTCGGTATGAATAAAACATTGGGATATCTTGAGGTCACTGTTGATCCGGCAAATAATACGGCAACAGCACAGGAGTGGATCGTAGCCACAGTTAAAGATGATGACTCCAAGGATAAACCTAAAGTCTTCAAAACCCAGGAAATGATCGATAGCATTACATTCCCCATCAAGCATCAACCCATATAGATTGGGCCTGGTCACAGGTCAATCGAATTCTCACCAGGAACCCCTGTGGCCAGTAATTCTTTTTGCTATCTCGGACGGATGGCGGCCATAGCGGAGGGAAGCTCCTGAAGCCTTTCCGAACTCAGAAAATAAGCTTGCCCACGTTCCGTGCTGTACTATTGAATATAGACAATTTCATCTTCCTAGAGTAGCTTAGCCATGCTCCACGGTCGATCGGGCACATATGCGCCCGAAAAGGCCAAAGGCGGCAGAGAGCTGCCGTGCTCACCCAGCCTATTTTGATCAAGCCTTGAATATGGGTCCAAAATAATTAAATGAATGTATTGTTTGTTGTGGCCTGATGAGGAATGCCTCTCTTGCACTCGATTATTTCTTCAGATAGGCGGGAAGATCACCGATTCACATATCACCAGCGCCCTGCACCGCATGCCCGCGCTCCCCCGCCACGCGCGCGCGTGCAGGCGGGCCCCCTGCGAGTGGGCGCATGCCCCCTGGCGGCAGGCGAGCCTGCCAGGATTGCCGCAACCATATCACAATGGCATCATGACTCAGTGGATCTTCTTAATGAAGAGAATTAGCCTTAAATAGAATTAAGTCAATATAAATGAGCAGAAGCAAAAGAGGGCTGCTCTTGAGGAATATGAAAATATTTCTGACTATTTGGATTTTGGCCGCATTATCGATCTGTTTGTCTGTTGCAGACGCTGGCAACAGCACCAAGCTTATCCTGCAACCAGAGGACCGTGAAGAACTGAGAGCCTTCGTTGAGGAGGCCAGGGATTTCGCCTTGCAGAATGGCAGGGATAGGGCTCTTGAGGTCTTTAACGATTCCAAAGGTGAGTTCGTGAGAGGAGATCTCTATATATTTGCCTTCGATTTTCAGGGCAACCTCCTGGCCAATCCCGTTCGGCCGGAGCTCATAGGCCAAAACAGGCTCAATCAGACTGATCC
>JAPKYC010000243.1 GCA_026394505.1 Methanothrix sp. | reverse complement strand
GGGGCTGCGCAAGAGCGCCCTCATTTTGGTGGGCGGCGTGGTTAAGAGAACGGGATTTCGGAGGTCTCACCTATACAGAGCTCGGTAGCTCAAACATCAGTAGCCATGCTGGTCTTTCCCAGAGACAGGGAGAAGGCAGAGAAGATAGCCCAGGCTCTGCAAGAGCGCTACTCTCCTACCATTGTCCTTTACGAGAAAGACAAAATGGAGATGGTGCTGGAGAAATATGAGCTGATGGTAGCGGTCATGGCGGTAGGGATCGTTGTGCGAATCTTTTGCCGCCACCTTATGGATAAGTGGACGGACCGGCCCGTGGTGGCCGTAAATTCCGCGCTCTCCTGCGCCGTGCCAGTTGTGGGAGGCCATCACGGAGCCAATGAGCTGGCCCGCTTTCTGGCGTCTCAACTCGGCCTTTATGCGGCCGTCACCACCGCCACCGACGCCTCCGACCGGCCCTGCCTGGAAGAGGTGGCGGACAGGCTTCGCGCAACAGTCGTCAACCAAGAGTCCTCCAAAGCCGTCAACCTGGCCTTTCTCAAAGAAGACGTTCCCGTTTTGAGGCTGAAGGGGCCCAGGATAGTAGTAGTGGATGAGGATGTGGCCGTCTTGAAAACGAGGGGCCTGGTTGTGGGCATCGGGGCCAGGAAAGGTGTCCGCGCCGATGAGGTGCTGCAAGCCATCGACCAAGCACTAGAAGAGACGGGCAGAGAGAGGGGGGAGATCGCAATCCTTGCCACCGCCTGGCTGAAGAGCGAGGAGGAAGGCATGCTCCAGGCCGCAGGCATTCTGGGAAAGGAGATGATTTGCCTCTCCAAGGAAGCACTCAATTCTCAGGCACCCAGCACTGCCTCCCGGGCCCGTGACCTGGGCCTTAACGGCGTGGCTGAGCCGGCCGTCCTGGCCCTGGCCACAAAGCTCATTTTTCCCAAGAAAGCCTATGGGAGGGTAACAATTGCCATCGGAGAGTAAGCACAAACTCTCCATCGTGGGCATCGGCCCCGGCTCGCCGGGGCTGCGCACCTGGGCAGCCACGAAGGCCATCCTCTCGTCTGACTTCGTGGTCGGATACAAACCCTATCTGGAGCTGATCAACGATCTCTTGCCGGGAAAGCAGGTCTTCTCCAGCGGCATGGGAAAGGAGGTGGACCGAGTCGCAGCAGCAGTCGATCTCCAGGAAAGGGGGTCGGTGGCCCTGGTGAGCAGCGGGGACCCCAATGTCTACGGCATGGCCGGTCTCGGCCTGGAGCTGGCCGAGCGGCCCTCTGCAGTCGTGATTTTGCCTGGAGTCACCTCTTTTACCGCCGCCGCCTGCCGCGCCGGCCTCGCCTTCCGGGAGTGCGTGGCTGTGATCAGCCTCAGCGATCTGCTCACACCCTGGCCGCAGATTGAGGGGCGCCTGCGCCTGGCTGCAAAGACACAGATGCCTGTCGCTCTCTACAATCCCAAAAGCAAGAGGCGAGACTGGCAGCTCCTCTGCGCTTTGGAAATTTGCGGGTCTAGAGACGTCCTGGTGGCAAAAAACGTCGGTCGCGATGGTGAAGAGATCTTTTACACCAGCTCAGAAAAGCTGATAGCGGAGGAGAGCCTGCGAGAGATGATCAACATGACCTCTCTGGTCATCATCCTTGGCCGGGGCACTTTCCGTGGAAAGGCAGCATCGGAGGCTGCCATAAACCTGGTGGGCATCGGCCCGGGCGATCCCGAAAATCTGACCCAGGAAGCGCTGAGCATCTTAAAAAGCTCGCAGAAGATCTACGGGGCAAATAGATACCTGCAATTGATTGGGGAACTCACCTCTGCCCAAAAGGTCACTCACAGCGGCCCCTGCCCGGAGAGGATGGCCGCCCGACTAAAGGAGGCAGTCCAGGTTGCCGGGGCGGGCGGCAAGGCATCCATCCTCACGGGCGGCGACCCCTGCATCTTCAGCTCCGGCTGGAGAATCCTGGATCAGGCCGCGCTGCCCGTGCACATCTCTCCCGGAGTGAGCGCTTTTTCCTCTGTGGCGGCAAAAGCAGGCGCGCCGCTGGTTAACGACTTCGCCCTTCTCTCCTCGGCCCATGATCCGGCAAGCCTTTCGGCGCTGGCCGGAGCCGGCTTTGCCGTGGCAGTCTACAATGTAAAAGGGCAGGAAATTGCCCCTCTGCTGCAAGAGATCGATCCAATGCGACCCGTTGTTCTGGCCCAGGATGTGGCCCGAGAGGGAGAAAATACTATGATTCTCACAGCCGAGGATCTTTTGGCTGCAAAGCCGGCCGGCTTTCGCAACACCATGCTTGTCGCCTCCGCCCATTCCCGCATAGAAGAGGGAAGGATAATCACCAGACGAGGATATGAGAACAAATACTGCTACTAGAGCTGATTTGCCATGATGGAAGATTACACGGATATTGGGGCTACAACCCCCGAGGCCCTGGAGATAAGCAGAAAGAGCCGCAATCTCATCTCGGAGATGATTGGAGACGGCACACTGGAAGATCGGATCAAGCAGAGATGCGTCATTGCCACCGGCGATCCCAGCGTGGCCGATATCTTAAGATTTCATGGCCGGCCCGGCGAGGCAGGCCTGCAGGCCCTGGAGAAGGAAGCGCCCATTTTCGTGGACATAAAGATGGTGCAAGCAGGGGTTTTAAAGAAGGGGCATAATAGCCCCATCGAGGCCTTCATCGGCCAGGGGGATGCTCTGGCGGCGGCACTGGGCATTACCCGTACCTCGGCCGGGGTCATGGCCCTGCAAGACAAGCTCTCTGGCTCCATAGTAGTAATAGGAAATGCGCCTTCCGCTCTGCTCACGCTGTGCGACCTCATTGAGGCAGGAAAAGTCATGCCGCGACTGGTCATAGGCGCGGCCGTGGGCTTTGTCAATGCCGCGGAGAGCAAAGAGAGACTGAGAGAAATCGATGTGCCGTCCATATCCACGGCAGGCACGCGCGGAGGCACTCCCATCGCCGTCGCGGCCATAAACGAGATCATAAATGCCCATGCTCGATCCAAACACTGATGCGGTCAAAGATCCCATCACGGGCTTTGCCATTCCCGCCTCCTGGATTAGGCTCAGCTCCGATCCAGAGACTCTGCAAAAGATCCGAAGCGGCAGATGGGTCATTCTCTCCAGCGGCCTTCTTTGCAGACGCGGCCTGACCACAGGAACGACCGCCGCGGCTGCCTGCAAGGGAGCCGTCCTCTCCCTGAAGGGATCGATCCAAACCACGGAGGTCGCGACCCCGGCCGGCATCCCCGTCTCCCTGCCCGTCGTGGCCAGGGGGGGCTTTTGCCTGGCCGTCAAAGATGGCGGCGACCATCAATTCGATGTCACAGCCAACCTGGAGATTGCGGCCCAGGCCAGGCCGTCAGATAAGACGGCTCTTGTGGCAGGAAAAGGAATAGGCAGGATTACAG
Organism: Methanothrix sp.; assembly: GCA_026394505.1. Taxonomy (GTDB): domain Archaea; phylum Halobacteriota; class Methanosarcinia; order Methanotrichales; family Methanotrichaceae; genus Methanothrix. The sequence continues at coordinate 19,221 of JAPKYC010000243.1, read as the reverse complement.
CCAGGGGACTATGCGATGAGGTGGGCAGGCCCGCTATTAGCCCCTCGGCCCGAGAGCAGATCATGTTGGCCATCAGGCAGGCCTTGCAGGAGACGGGCCTGGCTGGAGCCGAGGTGGAGCTGTCAGTTCCCCGAGGCGTTGAGTTGGCCTATAAAACCCTCAATCCCCGCCTGGGAATAATAGGAGGCATCTCCATCCTGGGCTCAACCGGCTTTGTGGAACCCTGGAATGATCACTTCATCGGCGATCGTGCCCTGGAGCTGAAAGGGGCCCAGAAGGTGCTCGTCACCACAGGCAGAACGGGCCTAAGGTTTTGCCGCATTCTCTTTCCCCATCATAAAGCTGTGCTTATGGGAAGCCAGCTCGACCGGCTGGCATTTGAGAAAGACCAGGAGAGCATCCTCTGCGGACTGCCCGCCCTTATTCTCAAATGGGCCTGGCCCCAGATCCTGGATGAAACCGGCTACGGCACTGTGGCCGAGATGGTAGAGATAGAGCCGCAGCACCGGAACATCGCCAGGGCTTTGCTGATGGCCAAAGAGAAGCTGCCTGAAACCCGCATCGTTCTGCTTCGCAAAGATGGAAGCACCCTCGCCGATGTGCCATAAAGTAGAATTCCAATTATGGAGCAGGTCAGAATATGATCATAGTAGGAGTGGGCGCCGGCCCGCAGATGCTGACCGCACAGGCCGCACAGGCCGTAGAAAAGGCTAGGCTCATCTACGGATCAAAGAGAGCCATCGATCTGGTCCGAGAGCACATAAATCCGGACTGCGAAGTCAGAGTCATCGAGGACTACAAGAAGCTGCACGATCTTGGGGAGGACGCCGTGGTTTTGAGCACAGGCGACCCTATGCTCTCCGGCCTGGGATATCTTAAAGGCAGGGTAATCCCCGGCATCTCCAGCCTGCAGGTGGCCTGTGCCCGCTTAAAAATCAGTCAGCTCAAAGTGGTTCCCATCACAGTGCACGGCCGCAGCCTGGACCCGGATGCCGTAGCCTTTGAACTGCGCCGGGGAAAATGCGTCTTTCTGCTTACTGATGACGGCACAAACCTGCAGAGCCTCTGTCTATCTTTGGAATCGCAGGGCCTGCATAGAGAGGTGGCCGCTCTCATCGACCTCGGCTATCCTGAGGAGAGGATCGAGCGGGCCAACACGGCCAGCCCGCCCCAGGCTCCCGGCCTGTCCTGCGTTTTCATAGGCGAATTCTAGGGATTGCAGATCTTGCAGGGAAGATAGCCCTGCCCCTTCGCATCCTCTCTGCTCTGGAAGTAGATGCAGTTCTCCGGCTTTATCTTGAGAGCATAGCGACAGTCCAGACGATGGTATTTTTTCGAGGTAATGCTGCCCATGAACTTCCCACTCTCCCTGGGCAAAGTCGAAGACGCCTGAAAAGAGGCCTTCGTACTGGTGGATTCACTCTCCTTGCCGACCGTCGCGACAGGATCAGCTAAAGCCTCATCATCCACTTTTGCCAGGTCTTGAACCTCATTTGAGATCTCTCTAGGGAAAACTCCCTCCATCTTTTCCCCGGAGACTTGTTCATCCAGCTCCACAGGCCATGGTACTTGCTCGAATGCCGGCTTTTGCCCGAACGCAAGGCTGACTCTCCTGCTCTCCTTCGCCAAAACGCCCTGGGGACCCTTAGCCTCTAAAATGCAATCATATTCTCCTGCCGGAATTTTCACATTCTTGTTGATCTCAAAGCTGTAATCCCGGTTCGGCTCGATCTGCATCAGCAAGTATTTGGTGTTAAATTGCTCTCTCTCTTCCTGACGTAGAGTGGCATTGAGCATGAGATAAGCAAGCGAGCTATTGCCGGGAAACATAATATTGCCCCGCACACCAAAAAGGTCGCTTCGTAGTTCTGCATCAAAATCCATCTGCATTGCCGGTTGATCCTCCGGCACCACGGAAGGCGTCACAGAGAGCTCGGGAGACTTCTCCAGGCAGCCCGTCATGCAGAACAATGCCAGGATAAGAGGAAATAAAATTAGAGTTATACCACACTTGCTAAAAAAATTTACACCCAATTGATCAACCCCTTTATTTCCAGTGGAAATCTGGAAATCCCGGCATCTGGGCCGATATAAAACGTAGAGATGAGAGATCACCCCTGCAAGGATCGGAACACCCGCAGCAATCCTTCCAGGCAGTCCAGTTGCTTTTTCAGCTTATCCAGATCCTGCTCATCTTCCAGGACAGCCGTGAGCTCTCGCAACCTGTGCAGGAGAGAAGCACGTAGATTTCCTATCGCGGCCCTCAATTCTTCATCAAGATCATCCCCTCTCTCCTGCAAATGTGCGCGATCAAGATTTGATTTTTCGTCAAGTTCCACCCCGGATAAACCAGAAGGCTGCGCTCCTGCCGACGAATTAGGTTCATCGGCAAAAGAGCAGACTGGGCAGACGACCTCACCCTGGCGACGAAAAAGAGGTGCGCCACAGTCATGATGTGTGGCCAACATCGTGCAGCCCTGCTCCAGAAGCCTGGTTATCTTGCCGAGAACTTCATCCTCATCCATGTCTCATCACCTACGTGCCACATACGTTTAAATACAACGACCATATCATCACTTCTCAACTGATTAGTCATTAACCTTTTTCCCAGGAACATGGGTGGTGATTCTACGACAGCTGAAAATGTCCTTAAGCAATGCGTTGTGGTACTAGAAAGTATTATAAGCGATGATGCCGTCCCGAGGAACATCAGGCGCTCCGCAGAGAACGTCAAATCTATCCTCATGAACGAAAACGTAAGCAAAGCAATCAAGGCCGCATCTGCCATCTCCATACTTGACGAGATAAGCAATGACCCCAATATTCCTCTTCACACCAGAACTTTGATCTGGAATGTTGCCAGCCAGCTTGAGACCATACCCGTAACTTGAAGCTGCCGGTTCCATATACCGGCTATACTTGGTCTTTTAGCTCAAAAAGAGAGCATATACGGACAGGAAGACAGGTGCACGCATCATGCTCTTCGGGTGCTTCCCGCAAGATCTGCCGAGACAAAGAGCAATCACGACAAGGGAAAGCAAGGATCAAGAGAGACCGTATGATTTCCACTGGAAACTCAGCCTCTCTGCTTACCAACTTGCTGCCCAAATGCTAACCGGTCTATTCCAACTGATTCCTACTAACCAGTCCACGCGAAATGGTCTCTGATTTTATCTCGTCGGGGTACAGGGGTAGAGAAGACCCCAGACTTCAGGCTGGGGATGAATCGTTCCCCTGTCATGATTACTTTCGCTGCGCACTAATTGACTTAATATAGCATGGAACGGCCATTTTAAGTTAATATGAAAACGACCTACAAGTTTCGACTATACCCAAACAAGCTACAAGAAGCACAATTGGCCGTAACGCTGGAAACCGGCAGACATCTTTGGAATAAAGCACATACTGATCGCAAAAAATGCCTGGGAACACGAAGGCATAACCAGACCTTACGAAGATCAGGCAGCTTTGCTGGTCTTTGAGAAGCAGTTCATGACTCTTTCGTGCAAGCACAAAGAAAATACTCATTCTAAGCTAATTTCTCTCTCGCGATGTGCAACCACCAGTTCTCTACAACGATCCAGACTTAATTGAAGAACCAATTGAACTACTGAATTCTTTTGCGAGAAAAACTGGGCGTATTATCTCTAATAATAATGATAATAAGATTGCTTCTGTGACAATAAAACTTATATACAAACAAATCAAAACATACAACGAGCCTTTTTTATTTCATTATTTATCATGAAGAATCACACCTTTTTTATTAGTTTTCCACTGGAAACCATGGGGTAGGGGCCACAGTTCCATTGGAAATAAAGGGGTGTTCACCATAACTCTTAATATCCCCCAAGACCAAGAAAAATTGTTCGAGGGGAATTATCTTGGTGTCTATTTCGAAAGGATTATTTACCGATTTATTAACACAAGGAGGCATATTTCAGTCCAGAGATGTCTTGCGTCCTACATATACGCCAAGCGAGCTACCTCATAGAAACGAGCAGATCAACGACCTGGCATCAATTTTAGTTCCTGCATTAAGAGGAGAAACCCCCTCCAATGTTCTTATATATGGAAAAACCGGCACCGGTAAAACTGCAGTCGCTAAGTACGTAGGAAAAGAGCTAGAGGAAGCAAGTTTTGGAGATATGAAATGTACTGTGATCTACATCAACTGTGAGGTAGTAGATACTCAATACAGAATTCTGGCTCATTTAGCAAGGCACTTTGACAAAGAAATCCCTATGACCGGCTGGCCAACAGATCAGGTTTATGCAGAGTTCAGAAATGCTGTAGATGAAGAGAAACAAGTCGTCGTGATAATGCTGGATGAAGTGGACAAGCTGGTGAGAAAAGGAGATGACGTTCTTTACAACCTCTCTCGAGTAAACTCCGATTTGCTCCGCTCCAAGGTCAGCATTATCGGCATTTCCAATGATCTCAAGTTCACAGAGTTTCTAGATCCGAGAGTAAAAAGCTCCCTTGGCGAGGATGAGATCATCTTTCCGCCTTACGACGCCGAGCAGATTAGAGACATCCTGGAACAGAGAGCCAATCTCTCCTTCAGTCCGGGCGTTCTTCAAGAAAGTGTCATACCTTTGTGTGCTGCTTTTGCAGCTCAAGAGCATGGAGATGCTCGCAAAGCTCTGGATCTCTTACGCATATCTGGAGAATTAGCTGAAAGAGCACGCTCTGTTGTGGTAAGCGAAGATCATGTACGCTCTGCCCGAGAAAAGATTGAGCAGGACAGAGTAGAAGAAGTTATCAAGACTCTGCCCACTCAGTCCAAGCTGGTCCTCTACAGCATTGTTCTATTAGAAGAACAGGGAACAAGAAACATCACCACCAGTGCCGTATACAACATGTACAAACAACTCTGTCCTCTAGTTGAGACCGACTATTTGACCCATCGCAGGATAACAGATCTCATCGCAGAGCTGGATATGCTGGGCATATTGCATACGATTGTAATCAGCAAAGGTCGATACGGCCGGACCAAAGAGATCACGCTCAGTGTTTACTCCGGCAAGCTCAAAGCTACTCTGCAACAGGATTACCGTCTGAAGGTCTTGGGCAGCGTCAATGTGCCTCAACAGTCTCGACTGGGTCTATGAATTAGAAAAATTGATCCTGATGCTTGAGAAAACTATAAAATTATAAAAAAAGGAAACATTTAGATACTTTGAGGATGGCTTTGGGCTTGAGTGAAGGAATGATCTTGAGGATATGCCTGATGCTGGCAATAATTTTATCGACATTGACGAACGGGGCAGTTTCAGATAATGTTTTGCCCGTATCAGAATCTTTTCAGCTAAGGGAGATATCTGCCCAAGAGATCATGGCAAACGTAAATAATAGCCTTTTCGTCTATGACCATGTTCTTATTACCGGAGATTTATTTTTAAACATAGATCAATATAATCCCCTAAGGATAACAAATTCCGTATTCAAGGATAATGTAAGTTGCCAAGGAGTAACCTTTTATGGGGATGTGAATTTCGATAATACCATTTTCCAAAGGAATGCCATTTTTAAGGAAACAAAATTCATGACTGAGGCAAATTTCAATGGTAGCCATTTCCTGGGAGAAGCAAGCTTCAATATGTCCCGCTTTCCGGATGGCGGAAATTTTGATTTTACCTATTTTAATCGCGTGGCAGATTTTGCCGGTGTCTGGTTTGATAAATATGCAACCTTTTATAATGCGACATTTAAGGGAGATATTCAGTTTCCTTTCTCGGAATTCAATGGTGCTTATGCCAACTTCGAATCTGCACAATGCCTGGGAGACGTCTATTTTTACGGCAGTCAGTTCAATTCTTACAGCACATTCGCCGATGCGCGGCTGGAGAAAAATGCCGACTTTCATGCAACAAAGTACTCAAATGGCGTAGGCTTTTTCCATACGAGATTTTTTGGACAGGTCGATTTTGCTCGCTCTCACTTCATCGAGGATTCTATCTTTTCTCAAGCTCACTTCAACGACACGGCCAGTTTCTTGAATGCCAAGTTCGATGGGCCGGTATTCTTCAATAACACTGTATTTGGCAGAGATGCCAATTTTGATAAAGCACAATTCCTGGCACCCACTGATATGTCTTATGCTGCTTTTGAAGGCGATCTAATAATGAATAGCACAAAGATTGCCGGGATGGTGTTTGATGGTTCAGCCTTCAGCGAGGGCTCTCGCTTGTATCTGGCCAAAGCAGATATCAACCGGATGATAGTGAGCTGGAGTCAGATCCGGGATATCCTCAGTTTTGACACTGCGGCCTACCTCTCGTTGATCAAGAATTATAAGGACCTCGGCCAGGGCAACGATGCCAATGAATGCTACTATGAGTATCGATATCTGAATCAGGCTCATAAGCCCATCGGCTTTTCCAAGCTTCTGGACATATTGGCCTGGCTCTCTTGCGGTTATGGGGTGCGTCCCCACTATGCGCTTCTCTGCGGAATGGTGATAATTCTCCTCTTCTCAATTATTTATTGGCTTGGCAGGGGCGTAGAAGGCTTTCACGATATTCACGGCCATCAGCTCATGGTAGCTTCTCTTTTCTACAGCACAATCGCCTTTACTGCTAATTCAAAAGGGCTTCCTCTGCGGGGGCACTATAAATACCTGGGAATTGCGGAGGGCATTGTAGGATGGCTGCTTATGGCCTTATTTCTGGTGACGTTAGGCAGGCTGATCATCGGATGAGTGTCGAATAGATTTGAAGAAAAAAAAGTAAATAATTATATTTTGATCAAAAACTATCGGTTCTTCGGCTGGCGGTTCTTTGCATTTGCAAATGGATCCGAATCGTTCTGGGTTAAAGTTGCATTTTCAAGCGTCCCATTGATGAGAGTTCCATTCTCAAGTGTTCCATTGATGAGAGTTCCATTGTTGAGGGTCTCGTTCATCTGGGAAGCGTTAATCGAATCATTTGCCGTTGTCTGCTCTGCCCCGAAGGCAAAACCAAAGCCCTGAACTGCGAATACGGACAGAAGCATTGATGCCATTGCTATGAAGCTCTTCATTTCTACACCCACTCTTTTTAACCTCACGTCATCTGGCTTTGAATTTAAGTTTTGCGTTAGCCGGGAACAGTTTCGGGTTCCGAGATCCCAGCTTATCGCAGCACTCTCATATTGCGGCAAAAGATGTATATGTCCCAAGGAAAAACGACTAAGCAATTTATAATCCGATGTGGCAGGGGAACTATGAGGCAGCAATATCTTGCAGTGATGGCATTATTATCTCTATATGCGACTATGCTTTGTGCAATGGGGGCCGAGAATAACAGCAGCGTTTCTCTGGGGGGGGCGGAAATAAACGATAGCGGTTTTCGTCCCAATGTCGATGGATTCAGCTTTCAAAATTACGGCGAGGATCCCCAGACCGTCGATCTGACTGCGGCGGAGATGCAGCGCATGTTCGGGGACAAAGTTTGCGCCAGCACCGCCGAAGGCAAGTGCACACTCACTTATCCTGCCGAGCGCTGGATGAATCAGGCCGTCTCCGCGATGAAATCCGGACACTGCGAAGGCATCGCGGTCCTATCCAGCCTTATGTATTACAACCAGACCAGCCCCAGCCTTTTTGGTGGGAGCAGCGTCATTGATCTCTCCCTGCAAGATGTCTTGCTGCAGCGCGAGATAGGCTACTGGTGGGCCACCCAGGTTACAAGCCCCGGCGGATCGAAGAAGGTGCTGGAGTCCCCCCAGGCGGTGCTGGATACTCTGGCGGGAGCTTTTGGCAATGGGCCAGGAGCCGGAGAATGGTGGGTCATGGGCATCTATCTGCCCGACGGCAGCGGCGGCCACGCTATTACGCCTTTTGCGGTAGAGGATAGTGGCAACGGCACGGCCCGCATTCTGGTATATGATAATAACTGGCCCAAGGATAGCAGATTCATCGAGGTGGATACGCTCTCCAATACCTGGCGCTACCTGGCATCGGCCAACCCGGATGAGCCAAACAGCCTCTATTCCGGCAACGCCAGCACCAGGAATCTGGAGATTGTCTCCCTCTCTTCGCGGTTGGGGCAGCAGCAGTGCGATTTTTGTCAGGATGAAAATGCGAGCAAAGGAGCGGGGCAGGGCGCGAAAAACATCCAGATCTGGCAGAGCGGCAAGGCCCGCGCCCTGATCACGGATGAAAATGGCCAAAGAGTTGGTCTCCTGGAGTCGGGCCAGTTTGTAAATGAGATCCCGGGTGCTGAGATTCGCAATCTGAAGTTTGGACTGGTCGGCATGGGCAGTGCTCATCCGCCCGTCATTCTGCTTCCCCTGGCATCGATAAATGCTTCTCATCTGGCCATAGAAATCAGCAGCACAGCCAATGGCAGCCAAAAGAATCAGGCCGATACGGCCATCATCGCTCCCGGCTTTGCTCTGGCCTCCTCTGTCCCTGACCTGGGGCAGGGACAGATGCAGAGCATGGATCTTTTCTCGGAGGGCGAAGCATATAATGTCAGCATCGGCGCCAGCAGCCAGTTGTCTCCCACTATCTCAATAGATACCGATTATAAGAGAATCACCCTTAGTGGCCTGAAAATCGATCCATCCGGCAGGATCAATATCTCCATGAATCCGGCACTAGGGGCCTTTAGCATGAGCACCCTGGGAAATCTCAAGCCGGGAACGCTGCAGCTTCTGATGACCTCTCTGGATCCGGCGAGCGGAGCCTCGTCCACATTTAGGAGCCTGGATCTAATGTTGCGGCCCGATGATGGGGTTTCTATGGACCTTGCCGGTTCCTTTGGCAGAGCGGATTCGCCCTCTCTTGCCGTCTCCCGCAAGAACGGCGGAAGGCAAGAGATGTCGCTGCAATCCGTCTCCAAGGGTCTTCCCACGGATATGCCCCGTATCCCTGACGCCACTAATTTAACTCGCTCCAAGCTATCGGGATCGATTCCATCTTCCCGCGGCGGTATGAGCATCCCCAGCTCCATCGGCATGCCTGGTGTGGGGATGCCGACGTTCCCATGATCTAACTGGTAGGATATTTGTTTTTATGATATGGTCTTGAATGTCAATTATATCTGAGGGACTGCGAGTTTGAGCCCGTATTTATAATTTTACTATATTGGCTTGGTTTAAATCTATATCCACGTGATATTGAGCATATTCATTCGACCAATTCTGTAGGAAGCTGCATGCATAGCAAGGATTGCCGTCAGCAAGAATGGTTAGGGATCCAGCCCAATTTAAGAAACATAGCTATAATAAAAGATACGAAGATAAGAAACCAATACATAAGATTGATATGCGGTTTTTGCGATGAAATTAAGGATGTCGCGGCTTTCCATACAAGACATTTTCCTTCTGGATGATCAGGGAAATATATTAAGCTTATACTGACTGGACCGGTTCTGAGCATAGAAGCAATATCTTCTCGGATTTTTTTATAGTCTTTTCTGTATATTTTATATATATTATCATATATACCCATTACAATCAATACCATAACTGACACCCCAATTAATGCATACATCGTGTCATGCTGAACTTTTTGAACAAGACCAGATGCAATGGTTGCTACCCAGAGCGTTATGGCCCAACTTTTTATCTGCCGGTCGAATTCATCGTACTTGTCTACAACACTCTGAATTAGTTGTATGTTACTTTGCACTAACTTTTGTATATCTCGATCGTTATCTGAGCTAGCCATACCTAATAATTGGATTGTACATCTATTAATATGTTAGTTTAGTTAAATCGAAGATCGGTATCTCTCAATTAGGCGCTGCTTGATTATATCCTCAAACCGCCACCTATGCAAATCTTTCTGACTTTCCGGCGCCGGTAAGTGAGTTAGCTTTTAGATCTATTGTGTCGCTATTCAAAAGCTAACGCCGCCTTTTCCAAGACGAGGAAGCGGGATGCAAAGGATAATTTCAACTTTCTTTTTGAGGCTTGAATCGTGTCGAACTTGCTGGAAATCTCCGCGCCATGCCTGCTTGAACAGTGTCTATAAATGTTGGTTCTGAATATGAGATTACGTGCGGAGGATGAGATTCTCGCCCCATATATGCGATCATGGGTGATCATAATTGGCATAACTTCTAAAAAGAAATATCTTTAAAGGATTGGTCTGCATATACAGGGAGGAGGATCTAAATGAATAGACTACTGGTTGGGTGTCTAAGCGTATGCCTTGTTCTATGCTAATCCCTGTAATGGCTCAATCACCTACTACAGCACTTTATCGCTGGTATAATTCTGGAAATGGTGACCATTTCTATACCACCGATCCAACGGGAGAACTCGCTCCAAGTAGCGGTTATGTCTCTGAAGGAATAACGGGATACGTCGGAACTTCTCAAATGGTTGGAACTACAGCACTTTATCGCTGGTATAACTCTGGGAATGGTGACCATTTCTATACCACCGATCCAACGGGAGAACTTGCTCCAAGTAGCGGTTATGTCTCTGAAGGAATAACCGGCTACCTCTGGACATCTGGAGGAAACAATTATCAAAAAGGCGCGTTACTTGTAGGTCCAATATCTCTTCAGGCCGCCAGGACTGACCCCCAAGATATTCTCTTTCTGGAAAAGGGTCGGCCTTACATCATAGTAGGAGAAGGGACATGCAGCCTTTGGGATAACCCACCTGAACCTGATGGTGTAGATTCTTGTTTCGTTTATGCTAAGTGGCGAATTGGAGATACACCACAAATATGGGGGCAGCTAGAATTAATCGACCCTTCGATTCACCTGAGTGAGCTTATAGAAAAGAATACAGGAAAACTAGCTGAGTATAATCCATCCCATATCTATGAGGCCGTGGTTATCGGAGAGGGGAAGACACTTAAAGCCCGCGTTTATGACGGTGGTGGGTATAGTGACAATCATGGAGAATTGAGAATCAGTGTCTATCAGGCAGTCTAGGGTCTTATATAAATTCCAGCTCCAATCTGCATGTGTAACCTGTAATCCCACCCCTCTTTTTTCGATATGCTTTATACCGCAAGATATTATTATAAGACACAATTCCGGCCCTCACTCCCTGATGGTGCGCGACGGATTGTGGATTTGCTATTTGCTTTTACGGGTCTCGAAAAACAGATATCATCGAATTGTAAACCCGTATTTATCAAAGGCAGAGGAATGCGACTTGGGCCAATTTTATAACATGCAATTTGAGCGTCTCCGTCCTTACTCAAATAGAACTATCTCATCTCCCCTGCGCGCCGCACCACTTCCGGCGATCATAAAAAGGCCCCACAGAAGGCCGCCTGCCCACGCCCGGGCCAGGAGGCGAGAGAGGCCGCAAGGACGGGGAGGATGCAGGTTCTGAAGGAAGCCGAGGCCCTCAAGCTACGGGCCTGCTTGAAGGCCCTCATCTTGTGGAAGATGAACATGCATCATCGAGATTTTGCGTCTTCGAGTTGATACCCGGAATCTCGCGCGAAGCCTTGACTGGCGCATAGATTGCATCTTCTTGATTGACGAAAATAGCTGGCCTATGGTCAAGGCCCAGGCGGTGCGATGATATCGCCCTGCGGGCTCTTGCTGCTTCCACCCTCCGCCCTCTCTGGATTGAGGGCTGCATCGGCTCCATCCGCCCTATTGTTGAAGGCAAGTGCGTGTAACTTGTACGATTCGCACAACCATTTCGGCCATCACTTAACAAGTCCAAAATCGCTTTTGCCTATCCAGCCATTCCAGTAAACTATGGAATGGTTTTTTCGACGATTGCCCGATATCGATTAACCAGCACCGGTTAAACAGGAAAAAGTGCTGTAGAATCCATCGCGCAACATCGGACCTTACGAGGTCGGAAAGGTATTTATAAAAATATCATGGTCTCTGATTCTTACCGGGAATGGCAGTTGTCTAAGTACATGCAACCTACAAGGGGGGAGCTTCGGGCCGAGGGTCTGGACTCCAAGGAGATCGTGTTGAATGAGGTGGAGGTCTCTTCGGAGCGGGTGGGGTTCATCGTGGGGCGATGACACCAAAGCATTTTTCATGATTAATGACGACTTTAATTTCAAATGTCTTAAGAAGGAAGACTGCTATTAATAATTAGGTGAAATTTAATGAGGTACAGGTTTTTTATCGGCATGGTTGCGGCGTTATTTTGCGCTACTTTAGCGTCTGGTACTATAGAGGAGTAAAGTATGAGAGATCTATTAATCGTTTTAGTTGTCGCGATTGCGATGATTGGATTGGGGAGTGCATCAAATACACAGCCCCATGGTATAGGTAACCATGGCAATGTGGAGTTAAATGGGTTCACAGTAACTCCAGGCGCTTATGGCGAACTGAACCTAGCCCCATCAGCCCCTACTCAAAAAAATGGTGTTACAACAGAGAAAGTATCTATAGAGAACCCACTGTCTGATGATAAAGATACATCATACTTTGGATTGAGAACTTACCCAGAGGGGGAAGCACACTCAAAAACTACGAAAGAACTATATGATGAACTGAATAAACAGTTTGTAAGCGATCAGAGCCATACGTATCTGACCTCTGGTATAGAAGTAGATTATTACCCTGCAGTGAGGACTGATCTTATTGGTCCTGACGGCAAGGTAGTCGAAACATTGGTTATAGTAATACTGTCCCCAACTGAAGAGTTGCGCATGATCTTAAAAGATCCTGAGCTAATCGAAAATTTGCCGTATACAAAGATAAACGGCTATGACGAGAACGGCTTTGATAAGTGGGGATATGATATAAACGGCTATGACGAGAACGGCCTCGATGTAGATGGCAACCCAAGAGCAACAAATCCAACAGATGCAGATGCACAAAGCAACGAAGATGATCCTTGGAAACAGTATTTCGGATGAATAACCAGTAGTGTAGGCGATCAGAACAATAAGTATTCAACCTCTGCTATAGAAGTAGGTGGCTCATCCCTGCTCCACTCAGTGTGTGTAACCTGTAATCCATCTCATCTTTTTTCGATACGCTTTAAACTGCAAGATATTATTATAAGGATGATTTCCGGCTCAAATCCTCCCGATGGTGCACGATGAATTGTAGTTCTGCATTTTGGTTTTACTGATCTCGAAAAACAGATATCTGCGAATTGTAAACCCGCTTTTATCAAATGTATAGGAATGATGTGTTCGGCGAAATGCGACTTAGGCCAATTTGAGAACCTCGTATCAGGCAGTACATATAACATGCAATTTGAGCGCCTCCGTCCTTCCTCAAATAGAACTATCCCATCTCCCCTGCGCCCCACCACCCTCCGGCGATCGCAAAAAGGCCCCGCGGAAGGCCGCCCGCCCACGCCCAGGCCAGGAGGCGCGCGGAGGCTGCAAGGAGAGGCGGATGCGGGTCCTGGAGGAAGCCGAGGCCCTCAAGCTCCAGGCCTGCTTGAAGGGATTAATCTTGTGGAAGATGGAGACGGTCAAACCGATTTTCACTCCTTGCCCATCATCCCCACCAGCTCCGTTGCCTCCACCAGTCCGTATCCACCTCGCTTTGCTGCCTGTTCATCAAAGCGCTCCACCCCGTCCGGCACAATTCCCGTGCCCATAATGGTGAAGGGCACAGGATCGCGGCTGTGCGTCTTGATGGAAATGGGCGTGGCATGATCAGGCAGGAGAAGCACGCGCCCAGTCCTGGCCACTCTTCTTTAGCCCTGCTACCACTGGGCCGACGACGCGCTCGTCGAAGAGCTCAATGGCTCTCACCTTCAGCCCGGTGTTGCCTTCGTGGCCTGCCTCATCCGGGGCCTCGATGTGCAGATAGACGAAGTCGCAGCGCTGCAGTGCCTCCAGCGTCGCCTGCACCTTTCCTTCATAGTTGGTGTCGATGGTGCCCGTCGCACCGGGCACATCTATGACCTCCAGCCCCGCGTACCTGCCGATGCCCTTGAGCAGGTCCACCGCCGAGATCATGGCTCCTTTCAGGCCGTACTTTTCGTGGAATGATAGCATGACCGGCGCTGGCCCCTGCCCCCACAGCCAGATGGCATTGGCGGGGCGCTTGCCCTCAGAAATGCGCTTTTCGTTCACGGGATGGCGGGCCAGGACGGGCCGCGCCGCCTCCATCAGCTTTATGAGCAGATCGCTGTCCGGACCGCTGGGAAGGTGCTCCACCACCGGCTGATCGCTGATGTCGTGGGGCGGGGTGCAGACTGCGTTCGCGCCGGCCTGGAGGACGAGGAGGTTTCGGTAGCTCACGCCGGCGTAAAGCCGCCTTTCAGGCATAAGGGGCTGCAAGGCCTCGATCAGCTCACGGCCTTCCTCAGAGGTGATGTGCCCGGCGCTGTAGTCCAACATGATGCCGTCAACAATTGTCACCAAATTGCAGCGAAAGGCGATGTCGGCTTCGCCCAGCGCGACGTTCATGGCCGCCGCCTCCAGAGGTGCGCGACCGGAGTAGTGCCTGGCCGGTGAATAGCCCATGACACAGAGATTGGCCACATCGCTTCCCGGCGGAAAACCTTCCGGAACCGTCTGGGCCAGACCGCTCTTGCCCCGCCGCGCCAAAAGGTCCATGTTGGGCTTAATGGCTGCCTGCAAAGGCGTCTTTCCTTGCAAAGCTGCCAGCGGCAGGTCTGCCATGCCGTCGCCTAAGAGAACTACGAGCTTCATCAAGGCTACCATCGAGAAAATAGTATTAATCGTCTTCGTCTGGATCGCCTTGAATAGCGAAATGCTACGAGGTAGGTGATTCCATACATGGCTATCGAATCAGGGCGGAAGCCCGGAAGATAAGCGACCCACATGTCATAGCGAAAACTGGAAGGCATAAGGCCCAGCGCATAATCTTGACTGAGAACGCAGAGGCCATCATAGAAAGAAAACTTGGTTGGATATCGAGATGACTGACGAAAATGGCTGGCCTGTGGTCAAGGCCGGGCTGTGCGATGAAAACGCCCTGCGGGTTTTGCAGCGTCCATTCTTTTCCCTATACGAAGCTCACCATCTCTTTCTTCTATGGCTGGCACTGTGAAGGAAACTATTGCGCCTATTTGTAAAGAAAACGAGGAGGACATCAAAGCTCTCCTGAAGGGCACGGATATAGCCTGGGTTCAGTACAAGCGATGTCAGGGAACGAAAGTTACTGACACCAAGGAACTAGATGCTTTTATAGACAGCCTTTAAGCAATTTTCATATGGTCAGGAAAATAAGTCTTAGCAAGCCAAAACCTGATCAGGCCACCACAGAGAACCCATATAGCCTGTTCTTTCCTGACGATGTCAAGAATCAACTATCACGTATAAAAAAGAAGGATAATGTGCTGTTCGAACAGCTTAGGAAACGTTTTAAAAAGCTTCGCGCAAATCCGGAATGTGGCGAGGTCTTAAGCCACGACAAGGCTGGTCATAGAGAAGTCCATGTCAAGGATCACTGGGTTATCATTTACAGAACGGATTGCGGCGCTAAAGCTATCGTCATTGTCAAAATTGGAACTCACGAAAAAGCATTGGGTAGATGAGATAGAGACGCAGGAGGAGAGGCGGATTGCTGGGGCCTGGTGCAGGCCGAGGCCATCCTACAGGCCAGCTTGAAGGGCCTAATCTTGTGGAAGATTATCTATGCCTCATCGGAACTTCGCGTGATAACCTGAATCTCGCGCGAAGCCTTGACTGGCGCGAAGATTGCATCTTCCTGACTGACAGAGGATGGCCCGCCTGCGGTCAAGGCTGAAAGGCAGCGATGAAAGCGTCCTGCGGTTTTTGCGGCTTTCCATTCTCTTCCCTCAAGATTACTGCGCCGCATCGATCTCCCGCCGCCAAGTGTCATGCTCTTGCGGGACTCTTTTCCCCATGTTTTTGCGCCTGGCCAAATGGCTATCTTAACTCTTAGGCGAGTGTATAACTTGTAATTTCTCTTCTTTTCATTCTTTCATAGGCAGGACCTAAATCGCTTCTGCCCATCTGATCATTCCAATACTTTATGAAATAATTTATCGATAATTGCCCGTCCTCGAATACTTGTGGCAAATGATTTGTACCATAATTTGCCAGATGTTACGTATCTTTCCGTCTTCCCTCCAGGAGCGATGACAGTAATAGCATCTGGAGTAATTTATCGTTAAATGATTCAATAATTGGATTTAATTTTTACCTTTTGTAATATGAACGGTATCGAAGAGATCTTCAGTACACTCTTTCCATGGCACTGTTGATTTTATTATGCAGGTAACATGTGGATAATCGTTAACCCTCGGTATATATAATATAAAATATATAGGACCCAATGATTCAGACCAGCCGGATACATGCATATCAGCGCTATAAAACGCTCCCTTAGTACCATCGATTGTCCTTATTTCTGTTTTTACATTACGTAACTCTCGACCATAACCGCAGTTATGTAAGCAAAAACCAGGTACTATTGCGCGATTCAATTTTATATAATTCAACAATTCATATATTAATTCTCTTGAAGTTGATGCTTGAATCCAATTAGAGGTATTGTTTACAAGAACAATTAATATTTCCCCTTCAATATGGGGTGGCATTAATTTTAATTGATATATTTCATATAATTGACAGTAATCTTTTAATTTAATATAATGAGATTCTGAAAATAAGACTCTCGTTTTAAAGTTGATCGTATATTGATATAGAATAACCTTGCTATTTTTAAGTTGTGTTACAGGCTGCAAATTCGTATATGAGTGGGCTGTTACTTGATGCCTATCTCCCAATTTATACTGTTTATCCTCGACAAATTCGTTTTTGACATCAGAGGGTTCGTTGCGGCTAATCTCTACATACCATTCTGGCAATATTAATGAATTCGGTTGATTCTTTATGATAGCTTCGTTGATACATTCAACTGCATCAACATCATTGCCTAATTTGTGAAAAGTATTTCCTTTGCTTATCCAAGAAGATACCCGAGAGGGATCTATCTCAATGGATTTGGTGAGACAGTCAATTGCCTCTTTATATCTATCTAATTTAGTTAATGCAATACCTTTATTATGCCAGCCGTCACCATCATTCGGATTTAACTGTGTATATCTATCTAGGTATATTAATGCTTCATTATGGTTGTTTAGCATGCCCATTATAATGCCTTTACTAAACCAAGCACTGGCGTAGTACGGATCGATTTTTAGCACCTCTTCAAAACAATTAATAGCTTCTTCATATTTATCCAATTTAGCGAGGGCATCACCTTTACTATTCCATAAATATGCACTATTTGATTGCATCCTAATTGCTTCATTAAAACATTCAATAGACGCATTGTATTGCCCAATCATACTCAAAACAGTTCCCTTATTACCCCATGCGTCTCCACGATTATGATCTAATTGGATCGCTTCAGCGAAACATTTTATAGCTTCCTCTAGATTATTAAGGCCTATTAAACATATACCTTTGCTATTCCATGTCTTTGCATTCTTAGAATTTATATTCAATGCCTTATTATATACTCTAAGGGAGTCTTCATGCTTATTTTCTCTAAGGAGTTCATCAGCCCTATCAAGCAAATATTGTTCGTCATATTCCATATAAATACCTTTATATAAACTTAGGGACATGATTAGTTTTAATTGATGGTATTTTTTATCTGCAATCTATAATATATCCCCGATTCTTTTTCTATATCATACTAACTAAACAGAGACCAATGAATAAATACATTTCGCAGACTGAACTCCTGATAGAAGAAACTGAGTCAAGCTACGCGACGGAGTTGGCGAAGCAAGCAAATATTGAATGAGCTAAAACCATTACAATATTAGCTCGTTTTAGGGCCGATTACCCAATGCCGCGATCATTAATCGCCCGAGACCACAGCATCAGGCTTAAGATGGCAAATCGCAAATAACCATTTTACCTCTCGACGATGTACTCGATTTTCACTCCCTTTTACATCTCGGTGAAACGGCGGTGGCGCACCCGCGCAGCAAGCTGCGGGGTATTACGTTTAAAAATAAATAATAATCTACTTAGACCCGATTCAATTGCAAAGCTAACGAATTTTCCGCTTTAATACCTCATTGATTCTGAACTCATTTAATAGTTGTTCATCAATTCTATCAGAGAGGACCCTTGCTTCGTTATATGGCATTTTTAATCTAAAGTAACCATCATCAAAGAAGCCCGCATTATAATTTTTCCTCCGTATCTCTATGCCATGTTCCATGGCCTCAATATGGAAATCATCTGAATTACCAAAAATGCCATAACCTTGATTTCGATCTACTGCCAGTTCAACTAATCTTTTTAGTTCTCCAATACTTGATTCATGTAGGCGAATGCAGCGATCGTCGTAACATATTTTGTAATTGCCTAAGAACTCTCTTGACTTCTTAAATTCAACCATATAATGCCACCAGCTAACCGACTTATAAGTTCTTGATTATATATTGTGAAACTGTAATAAATAAACTTTTCGCTAATTTGATACCTATAGTCAAATCTCAAGTCGCTCGATCGTACTATAAAAGCCGATGCCAAAGAGCTGTTGTCAATAGGCTGATCTGTGTCTCTGTGGTGGTAGTCCGTAAACCATTGGTTATAACCAGTGGCTAACGACGTTTTCACCACAGAGACACAGAGTTCACAGAGAACGCACAGAGCGACTAACTAACAACTGGAAAAACATAGTAACCTGAGGTTAGCAACTGGAAATAGCGAAGAGCCTGCCTTCTCTTCTTTTTTTGATGCCCTTTAAACCGCCGGAGATTATTATGGGGGTCCCTTGGAACACAAACCCTCTGATAGTGCGCGACGGATTGTAGGTCTATTTTCCACTTTTACCGATATTAAGAAGCATGGGCCAGGAGGCGAGAGAGGCCGCAAGGAATGGGAGGATGCGGGTTCAGAAGGAAGCCAAGGCCCTCACGCAGCTATTTCTTTTTTTTCCGGGCAGCTTCATCCTCCCGGGCATTTATCTCCGCCAAATGCTTGTTCAATACCTTGGCCAGTGTGTTGAGCTTGACTCTGGTACAGGTGGCACCGCGGGTTATGCCGGTTACGATATCCACTACCTCGCCTCTGGTTTCCGTATTCTGATGGGACGGCTTGACGGCGCGCGTCTTGATGCCTACCTTGGCAAAATCCTCCATATCCATGGGGCACTGCGCCACCACGACCACGGGAATATCTACCTGCGCCAAAATCTCCTTGGCCTTGTGGATGACATGCGTGCGCACATTGCCCAGATGCAGAACGGCAATCTTATGGCGCGCTACCTGTTCCAGCTCCCTTTCGTTCAGCCCGAAGGTGGGGCCGTAGCCTCGCGAAGCCTGGGGAAAGCTCTCCGGAACCCCTGTTCCTGCCTCCAAAAC
>JAPKYC010000248.1 GCA_026394505.1 Methanothrix sp. | reverse complement strand
CAGGCCAATTTCTCCAGTCTCGCCGATATTGGGCATGGCATCAGTCAGGAAGATTATCCTGTTTTCATACTCCGATTTGTCGGCTTGCTGGAATCGATCGAAGAGCGCTGTGCCTTCCTCTATCCCAGCCTCCATGTTGGTCCCGCTATACTCCCCGATTTTGAGGATGCGACTCTTCAGTCGATCCAGGTCTTTATCGGCGACGCCGGTGAGCGGATCGACCAGGAAGGCTTCGTCGCTGAATATAACCAGGCCAAAGCGATCCTCCGGCTTGAGGTGTCCCAGGAGGGCGACTACCGATTCATCGGCAATCTGCATCTTGGTCTTGCTCTTGCCGGATTCGTCTACCTCTGGCTCTAATTGGTTACCGAAGCGGTCGTAATAATACTCATCAAAGGGGCTGCCCATGGAGCCGGAGTAATCCAGCACCACCACCAGGTTCAGCTTCTTTCTCTGGAAATCCGTTATTCCGGAGTTCAGGCCTACAGAGAGATAATATTGCGGCTGCATAGATATGGGATCTTTGGAGACGGCATAGCTGTAGGAAGGGCAGAACAGCTTCTGGCATTCCTCTGCCGCTCCGGTATCAAAGTAGTAATCATAAAACAGGCCCTCGTAGGTCACGTCGCTGGGCAGAGGCAAATAGTCCTGCATAATGTTCTCCCGGAAGCTATTCACGTCCTTGGCGCCGCCCGCAGAAAAGCCGATGCTGGGACTGGCTGCGGCCGCAGGAGAGGCCATGCTGTAGGACATGAGCGGCGCGCTGCCAATGCCTTTTGAGACTCTGCTTCCTCCGCCTCCACTGCCTCCGGCGGCAGCCATAGGCGCGCTTTCCTCTGCCACCTGAGATTCCAAGACGAGGAGTTTTACGGAATTGCTCTTAGCCGTAGCTTCTTCTCCAGTAAACCACAACTCATAATCCCCTTCCAGGCCGGCCTGGTACCATGCCGCGTAGCTCTTACCCTTCTGCACGGAAGCGTTGAGGATTGTGGCAACAGAGCCCGTGGGATAGAGGCAGAAGAGCTGCATCTCTCCGCTTGCCTCCGGCATCAGCTTGAGGCGAGCCCAATTGCCGGAGGGGATCTCCAGAGTGGTGCGCGACTTCTTGCCCGTGGAATCGACTATCTCAAGGCTGCTTTTATCCGGCTCTGCACTTATCGATCCTTCCTCTACAAGGCGAGCAGAGTCTTCGGGAGTCTCGTAAGCGTACCAGCCGGATTCCTGATCAGATGCAGGAAATGACAGATCCAGGGCCAGGCCTGGATACAGGCAGATGACTGCAATTGCTGCCAAAGGCAATAATGTGCGATTGATTTTCATAAACCCACACTTCCAGAACAATAGATTGATAACTAATACGCATTTTTTCCTATTTAAGATCACCTTTTCAAATTACACGAAAGTTTGATTTCCCATGAGCTTGATAACAAAAAGTGATGTTGCCCAATTCCGACCTGAATCTGCCCGCCGGCCTGGAAGGTCTGGCCGATCTGGCCCTGGATCTGCGCTGGACGGTGCGGCAGACCACAGATAAGATCTGGGAGCTGCTCGATGCCGAGGCCTGGGAAAAGACCAAGAATCCCTACTTGATTTTGCAGAATGTCTCTCTGGCACGATTGCAGGAGGCGGCCAGGGATGAGAACCTGGTTAAAGAGATCTCATCCTGGCAGGAGAGAAGATCCAATTTCCTGGAAAGGCCTGCCCAGACCGGACTGGATGATCCTGCCTCCCCTGCCTCCATTGCCTACTTCAGCATGGAGTTCGGCCTCTCCGAGGCGCTGCCCATATACTCTGGGGGCTTGGGCATCCTGGCGGGCGATCACCTCAAGACGGCCAGCGATATGGCAATTCCCATCACCGGAATTGGGCTGCTCTACCAGCAGGGCTACTTCCGGCAGCTTCTGGCGCAAGACGGCTCTCAGGTGGAGGCCTTTCCCTATAACGATCCCGACACCATGCCACTGGCTCCCGCCCGGGATAGAGACGGATCAAGGCTGCGAGTCAAGATCAGTCTTCCGGGAAGGGCTCTCATTCTGCGCGTCTGGCAGGCCAATGTCTGCCGGGTGAATCTCTATCTGCTCGATTCCAATGATCCCATGAACCGCCCCTGGGATAGGGCCATTACCGCCAACCTCTATGCTCCAGGCCAGGAGCGGCGGCTGATCCAGGAGATATGCTTGGGCATCGGCGGATGGCAGGTTTTGGAGAAGCTGGGAATAGAGCCCGAGGTCTGCCATTTGAATGAGGGGCATGCAGCCTTTGTGGTCCTGGCCAGGGCCTACAGCTTTATGAAGAAGACAGGCTGCTCTCTGGCTGCGGCCCTCTGGGCTACGCGGGCGGGAAACGTCTTTACCACCCATACCCCGGTTGAAGCGGGCTTTGATCGATTCGACCGGGCCCTGGTGGATAAGTATGCCAGATTTTATGCGGATCTGCTGGGCCTCTCCCGCCTTGATCTGATGGCTCTGGGCGCCAGCCGGCCGGAGGATGAGTGTTGCCCTTTTACCATGGCCCACCTGGCCTTAAATGGATGCAGTCACGCAAATGGCGTATCCCGTCTGCATGGCCGGGTCAGCCGTAAGATCTTTCAGCCCCACTTTGCTCGCTGGCCGGAGATTGAGGTGCCGGTGGGATATGTGACCAATGGCGTTCACATCCCTACCTGGGATTCACCGGCTGCGCAGAAGCTCTGGATGCGGGCGTGTCCGGGCGACTGCCCGCCGGACGGCATTGACTATTTGAAAGACGGAATCTCCCGGCAGAGCGATTCACAGCTTTGGTGCTTCAGGGCTGAGGCGCGAAGGGATCTGGTGGAATATGTTCGCCTGCGAAGTGGCCGGCAACTGCAGGAGCAGGGGGCCGGGCAGGAGGAGCTGTTGCTTGCCCGGCACGTATTGAATTCCAATATTCTCACCCTGGGCTTTGCCCGAAGGGCCACGGCTTACAAGCGCACCGATCTGCTCCTCAAAAATCCGGATAGGCTGATTGCCATTCTCACCAACAGTCGGCATCCCGTTCAACTGATCATGGCGGCCAAGGCCCATCCCTCAGACGAGCAGGGAAAGGAGATGGTAAAGCAGATGGCCGCTTTCGCCTCCCGGCGAGAAATTTCCGATCGGGTCGTCTTTTTAGCGGACTACGATATCGACCAGGCCCAGCACCTGCAGCCGGGAGTGGATGTTTGGATCAACACGCCGCGCCGGCCCAACGAGGCCTGCGGCACAAGCGGCATGAAGGTGCTGGCCAACGGCGGCCTCAATCTCTCCAACCTGGACGGCTGGTGGGATGAGGCCTACGACCCGCAGGTGGGATGGTGCCTGGGAGACGACCAGGAGCATAGCGAGCCGGGCCGGGATGAAGTGGATGCAGAGCAGCTCTACCGCCTGCTGGAAGAGCAGGTTGCGCCCCTCTTTTACGATAGGGACGGGGAAGGCATACCAAAGGGCTGGGTAGCTATGGTGAGAGCCAGCATGGCCCGCCTCACACCCCGTTTTAACAGTGCCAGGATGATGCAGGAGTATGTGGAAGAAATCTACAGGCCTGCAGCTATTGCCTACCGGAAGAGGTCGGCGAACGGGGCCCATCTGGCAGAGGAGCTGGCGGCATGGCAGGAGCGGCTGAAGGAAAACTGGAAGGACCTGCGATTCGGCAGGCTGACCATAACCGAAGCGGGCGATTTCCGGCTCTTTTCCGTGGAGGCTTATTTGGGTGAGCTGCATCCTGAGGATGTGCGAGTAGAGCTTTACGCCGATCCTTTGCCCGAGGCAGGAGAGAAGGCAGGGCCGGGGCCAAGTCAGGGGGAAGGAGGGCAAGCTATGCAGAGCGGCCCGGAGAAGATCGTGATGGTGCAGCAAGGGCCGCTGGCGGGCGCAGTGAATGGTTTTATTTACGGCGCAAGAGTGCCGGCAAAAAGGGCAGTGGAGGACTATACCCCAAGAATCGTGCCCTATCATGCGGAGGCTTTCATTCCCATGGAAGAGGCACATATTTTGTGGCAAAGGTGATTTCAATATGAAAGATCTTGTCAAGTTTCCTCTGGAATCGGGTGGATTTGTATTCATCGAGACGGAGGTAACGGATGTCGAGAAGGGAGGGCTGGTGAAAGCCGGGCGCGGCCTTCCTGATGAGGCGGCGCAGTCCTTTGAGGCGGCCATAAACAGCCTCAGTCCCATCGCCAACACCATTGTCTCCAAGCTCATCAACATCGCTAATCCGCCAGAGGAGGCGGCGGTAGAATTCGGATTGACTTTGAGGGCAGAAAGCGGATTTGTTATTACTAAGCTGGGTGGGGAAGCCAACTTCAAGATCAGCCTGAAATGGGTGCGGGAGAAAAAGGGATAGGAAAAAAGGCAAAATCTCGCAGAAATTATAGATCAACTCCTTTGTGAGTTCTCCGTGCGCTCTGTGTCTCTGTGGTGGTAGTATCGTCGGCCATTTTACCCCGATGCTTGCATCGGGGATAAAGGGCATACGTTATCAACCTAGGTTTGGATCTGCTTAGCCTGGTTCCACATTCATGCGGCGGCGCCTTGGATGCCCCGATGCTTGCATCGGGGTGCGCCGCCGCCGTTTCACTCTGTCGGAAAAGGGCATCATCGCCACCTGCTCGCATGTCATCCAGCCCGAGAAATTGCAGGTGCGCGGCTACCCCAAGCCGGAGAAGGTAGAGGTCATCTTTCGCGCCAACGGCCAAAGAGCTGTAGCCCGTCTGCTGCCCCAGGCCTGGCGAGCGGCGGAGGCCGAGGACGTGGCCCTGCTGCAACTGGAGGGGCCGCTTCCCTCGGAAATTGTGCCTCTTTCCATCGGCACCTCGGAGGGCAGCGCAGGCCATGCCTTTCAGACTTTCGGCTTTCCTGATCAGAGCCCGGAGGAAGGCATCTACGGAGAAGGCAGGCTGCTGGATCAGACCGCCATTTTAGGAATCCGGGTTCTGCAGGTGAAAAGCTCCGAGATCACGCCCGGCTTTTCCGGTGCGCCCGTCTTCGACACAGAATCGCGCCGGGTGGTGGGCATGGTCACCTCCATTGCAGCGCCCGACAAATTCGGCAGGCTGGCCGAGACGGCTTTCATCACTCCTGCCGAGACGCTCATCTCCATCTATCCGGAGCTGGTGCCCTCCGACGTGCGGCCCTACATGGGCCTTTCCCCTTTCACGGAAAAGGATGCGGAGTTCTTCTTCGGACGAAGGCGGCTGGTGGAAGGACTGGAGGAGGCCCTGCGGGCCAGGCCGCGCTTCCTCCTGGTCATGGGCCCATCGGGAAGCGGAAAATCGTCTGTGGTCCAGGCGGGCCTCATGCCACGCCTCCGGAAAGGCTCTGTGCCGGGAAGCGATCGCTGGGGCATAATGGTGGCCCGGCCTGCCGACCGGCCCTTTGATTACCTGGAAAGGGAGGGCTTGCGGGGCGCTTATGCCAGCCTAACCGAGGCCGCCCGGGGCTGGCTGGAGAGGAACCCCGGCCAGGAGAGGCTGCTTCTCATCCTGGATCAGTTCGAGGAATTCTTGGTCACCTGCCCGTCTGAGGTGCGTCGCAAGTTCTGGTCCGGGCTCAAGGATCTCCTGGATTCGGACATTGAGGTAACCATCCTGGCAGTGATGAGGGACGACTTTTACAGCCGCTTTGCCGATGATGCGTCAACAGAGGTGCTGGCCTGGACGCAGCGCGGCTTCTTCCAGGTAGGCTCCAATCTGGAGTACGAGGAGCTGCGCGAGATCATACAAGAGCCCGCCCGCCGCGTGGGCCTTCATCTGGAGGAAGGCCTCACTGAGGTTATTATCAACGATGTTCTGGAGAGCAGCCGTGAGGGCAGCAGCCGGGCGGGCCGGAGCACAGTTCTGCCGCTGCTGGAGTTTGCCCTCACTCAACTGTGGGAGAGGCGAGATCAGGGCTTGCTCACTCACCAGGCCTACCAGTCCATCGGCAAGGTGACTGGGAGCCTCACCGCCTGGGCGGATCAGGTCTGCAGAGACCTGGAAAAAGAAGGGATGGGATTAATCGCCCGTCGCATCTTCACCGATCTGGTCAATCTGGGAGACGAGAGCCAGAGGCTTCCCGACAGCCGCAGGCAGAGAAGGCTGGCGGACTTCCTGCATGACGAAAACGACGAAAATGAGAGGGAATCTGTGCGCCGGGTCGTACAGCGGCTGGCCGACGCCCGCCTGGTGACCACCTCCCTGGACAAGGGCGAGGAGACGGTGCAGATCATCCACGACTCCCTCATTCGGGAGTGGGCGCGGCTACAGCGCTGGCTGAAGAAGGACAGAAGCTTCCTGGCCTGGCAGAGGGGGCTGGAGAAGGAGGCACGGGATTGGAGGGACACTTCGCCTGGTGATCTCTCTGGGCGGGATGATGGGCGGCTGCTGCGGGGCCGAAGGCTGGAGGAGGCGGAAAGATGGCACAAGGAGCGAGAGAGGGATTTGGGCGAGGATGAGCGGGAGTTCATCTTGGCCAGCCTGGGTTTTAGGGAAGGGGAGCGCGAGAAGGAGGAGAAGGCGAGGACGGAAAAGGAAAGGACTAGACGGCGGATTATTCAGGGAGTTGTGATTTTCTCCATTTTTTCTTGGCTCTGGCAGGAGTCGCCATGCTTCAGAAGCAGCAGGCCGACGAAAAGACAGATGAGGCCCTGGCCAGAAGCCTGGCAGCACAATCCGAGCAGATGAGAGGCGTTACTGGGTCATTAACTGAGAGTGTTCTTCTAGCAGTTGAATCTCTAAAGCATAATAATGAGACTCTTGACGGAAACACAGCCCTTAGACGCAGCTTGGCTCTATTTCCTCGCTCCATTGCTCAACTGGAGCACAACGGTTCAGTAATTGCTGTGGCCTTCAGCCCGGATGGAGCCAGGCTGGCCACGGGCAGCAGTGATAATACGGCTCGACTGTGGGATGCGCGGAGCGGGAAGCTGCTGCAGAGGCTGGAGCATGATGACTGGGTGAGTGCGCTGGCCTTCAGCCCGGACGGAGCCAGGCTGGCAACGGGCAGCTATGATAAAACGGCTCGACTGTGGGATGCAAAGACCGGAAAAGAGCTGCAGAGGCTGGAGCATGACGGCTCGGTGTATGCGCTGGCCTTCAGCCCGGATGGAGCCAGGCTGGCCACGGGCAGCGATGATAATACGGCTCGACTGTGGGATGTAGCGACCGGCAAAGAGTTGCAGAAGCTGGAGCATGATGGCTGGGTGAGGGCGCTGGCCTTCCGCCCGGATGTCGCAAGGCTGGCCACGGGCAGCGCTGATAAAACGGCTCGACTGAGGGAGGCACGGAGCGGAAAAGAGA
>JAPKYC010000092.1 GCA_026394505.1 Methanothrix sp. | reverse complement strand
GTAACCATTATAGCCGCCACTTCCCAGGTATCTTTGCAGCATTTTTATGCCGCCAGGTCCAAAAATCGTCCTGGAGCTGCTAATTGAGGCGGGGGAAAAGCCGCCCGCTCCACTTTCATGAACTGAAACGCTATCGCTGACTACATAATAATCAGAAATTTCCACGCTTCCTGCGTTATCCGAAACGGAAAAGCCCACACCAATGGCAAAACTGGTAGGAATTATCGAGAACTGCAATATAAAAATTATAATAATACTTCGAATTAATCTCCATTCAGGCAGCATAATAGTTAGTGTATCTCGTCACATTTAAACTTAACTATTTTCTGTTATAAATTTATTTTAGTTAATAAGTTAATAGTTTTTTAAAGTATAAAATATAATATTGTTTTATTTTTAAAAGATCCTAAAAAATATATAAAAAAATTCAAGTTGACTTTGATCCTTTAGCTGCGATCGCCTTATCGAAAGCTTTTACAGCGTCTTGGTATCTTCCCACTGCGTTAAGGGTCAATCCAAGATTATTCCATGCCTCCCCGAAATTTGGATCCGCAATAGTTGCATTGTCAAAAGCATTAATTGCTTCATTTGATCTGTTAAGATTCATCAGGGCAATTCCCTTATAATTCCAGGCTTGAGCGAATTTGGGATCTATCTTCACAGCACTTTCGTAGGCCTGAATTGATTCATTGTATTTGCCCATATTAAAGAGCGCAATTCCCTTATTGCTCCATGCCGAAGCTAGACTCGGATCCTGCTTGATCGCCTCATCTAAAGCCTTTATAGCCTGGCTATAGTCGCCTAGATTGAGATATGCAAAGCCCTTATTATCCCAGGCTTTCACATACGCACGATCTATCTCTGTAGCGTTATCGAAAGCGTTAATAGCTTTCTTATATTCGCCCATGCTGGTCAGAGCCAGACCTTTATTATTCCAGGCCCAGGTAAACCTGGCATCAATAGATAAAGCCCGATCAAAGGCCTGCACTGACTCATTATATTTCCCTAGCCTTAGGAGATCAAGACCGACATTATTCCAGGCATGAAGAGCACTTGAGTTTGCCTTAGTTGCATTCTCATAAGCACCTATCGCTTGCGGGTATTTTCCCAGGTTATCCAGAGCTATGCCTTTATTGATCCAGTAGCCTGCCAGATCTTCTTGACCGAAAGAAGAAAGGCTTAATAAAAATAAGATGGACAAAAAACTGACAATTTTAGTTCCCATGATTTAACCTCTCTTTCAGCATCTTTTTTTTAAAATAAGAACTTTGTGGATGACTTAAAAAAAAGCCGGCATGAAAGAATATTAGAATAGAGGGAAATTTACCTCTATTCGATGGACATCAGCACATCACCGGGAGTGACAATAGTGCCTTCTTTGATGTAAATCTCCTTTACCGTTCCATTCTTATCGGCCAGGATGTTCTGCTCCATCTTCATGGCCTCTAAAACGGCTACTACATCTCCCTCAGCCACCATGTCGCCCTTCTTGACCGTGTAGCGTATGATAACGCCCTGCATGGGTACGGTCAACCCATCCTTGGGAGCTTTGGGCACAGCCTCCTCGATGGTCATTCCCGCCGGGGCAACCTTGACCAGATAGGACTCTCCATCGATCTCTACATTAAGGGCCATGGGCTCCGCCTTCAGAGGAACAGATGCCGCCGACGCGGGCTGCTTTTTGACCAGTTGCTCTTCCACAGCCGCGCCCTGCAGGAACTTGAGGGCCACCTGAGGATAGAGAGCATAAGTGAGATAATCCTCATCCTGCTTAGCCAGTCCCAGAGCATCGACTGCTTTCTTGGCGTTTTCATATTCAGGCGGCAGCAGATCTGCGGGGCGCACCGTAATGGGCTCCTCGTCGCAGAGGACCTTCAGCCTGACCTTGGGATTGATCAATGCCGGCGACTTTCCGTAAAGGCCCTTGACATAGTCTTTGACCTCTTTGGGGACCATCTTATATCGATCGCCTGTGATGACATTCAGAACTGCCTGCGTGCCCACTATCTGACTGGTGGGTGTGACCAGGGGCGGATATCCCAGGTCCTTTCGAACCTTCGGTATCTCGGCCAGCACCTCGTCATACTTGTCCAATGCTTTCTGCTCAATAAGCTGGGAGACCAGATTAGAGAGCATGCCGCCCGGAACTTGGTAGATCAGGACATTGGTATCCACGCGCGCCGAGATGGCATTGAAGACCGGAGCGTAGATCTCCATGATCTTCTCGAAGTACCTCTTGATCTCGGTAAGAAGCTCCAGATCCAGGCCTGTGTCGTAGGACGTTCCCTGCAGCGATGCCACCAGGCTCTCTGTGGCGGGCTGAGAGCTGCCGCCGGAGAGCGGTGACATGGCCGTATCCAGGATATCGACCCCTGCCTGGCAGGCATGGAAGTAGCTCATCTGGGCCATGCCGCTGGTGCAGTGCGTATGGAGATTCACCGGCAGGTTGACCTCCGTTTTCACAGACCGGATAAGGTCGTAGGCATTTTGGGGGGTTATCAGTCCGGCCATATCCTTGATGCAGATAGAGTCACATCCCAGCTCTGCGAGGCGGACGGCAAACTGCGCGAAGAGTTCGTTGCTATGCACGGGGCTGATGGTGTAGCTGATGCCGCCCTGAACGTGCTTATCCATCTTTTTTGCGGCTCTTATCGACCGCTCCATATTGCGAATGTCGTTCACGGCATCGAAGATCCTGAAGATATCAACGCCGTTAACGGCCGCCTTCTGCACAAACCTGTCCACTACATCATCGGCATAATGCCTGTACCCGACCAGGTTCTGCCCGCGAAGCAGCATCTGCATCGGAGTATTAGGCATGGCCTTCTTTAATGCCCTCAGCCTTTCCCAGGGATCTTCGTTCAGGTACCTAATGCAGG
>JAPKYC010000082.1 GCA_026394505.1 Methanothrix sp. | reverse complement strand
TGTCCTTTGCCGCAGGTCCACAGGGTGTCCATGAGGCGGGAACGGGAATTGTCAGCCCGGAAACGAAAGAAGCCGCCCAGGGAACAGGCCAGGGCATGATGCAGGAAAACAAGACAACGGCTTCGCAAGGCATCCATGAGCCGGGAACCGGACTCGCCAATCCCGAGGTAAAAGAGGCGGCGCAAGGAACCGGACAGGGTCTGGAGGCAAAAGCTGAAAACGCTAAGAACGAATCCGCCGCCAGCGCTCCCCAAGCACAGCCGGGATTTGAAGCCGCACTGGCCTTGCTAAGCATAATTGTCGCATCATTCGGGCTGCTCTGCAGAAGGCACTAATCCTGCCGCGCCCATTTATCCTTTTTTATGGTCCCTCGTTGTATCGAGTTGGTAATAGAATTGTAGAGTTCTCTGTGAGTCCTCCGTGCGCTCTGTGTCTTTGTGGTGGTAGTATCGTCTGCCATTTGGTTCTAACCAGCGGCTAACGACGTTTCAACCACAGAAGGCACGACAGTTCACAGAAGGGGGCACAGAGCGACTAACTAACAACTGGAAAATTCATGCGTCAAATCAATATGGATCGGGCAGGAATAATCCTTCTCTCATCGGGACTTCGCGTCTTCGCGCCTTCGCGTGATACCCTTGGGTTTCGCGCGAAGCCTGGCAACCATGATCGCCGACCTCAAGAAACGAAAGAGATTAATGCCATCCTGACATCCATTCCAGCACTTCTATGAAAATAGCCCTCTTGCAGCTCAATCCCACCGTCGGCGACCTCCAGGGCAACGCCGTTCTCATCGCCAGCGCAGCCCGCCGCGCGAAAGGTGCCGATTTGGCCGTCACCTCCGAGTTGGCTTTGCTGGGTTATCCGCCCCGCGACCTGCTCCTCAATGCAGATTTTGTAGAGCGCAGTTGGGCCGCCCTGCGCCGCCTGGCCCAGGAGCTGGCCGACCTCTCGCCTCTGCTGGTGGGCCTGGCCGAGCCCAACCCAGGCGAGGCGGGTCGCCCCCTCTTCAACTCCGCTGCCCTTTTGCGGGAGGGCCGGGTGGAGAGGACCTTTAAGAAAACGCTGCTTCCTACCTACGATGTCTTTGACGAGGACCGTTACTTTGAGCCGGCGGCGGAATCCCAGATCCTGGAGCTCGGGACGACGGTCCTTGGCATCTCCATCTGCGAGGATATCTGGAACGATCGCGACCAATGGAGGCATCGTCGCTACCACGCCGATCCCGTGCAAGAGCTGGTGGCGGCGGGTGCAAAGGCCATCATCAACCTCTCCGCCTCGCCCTTCACCGCCGGCAAGCAAAAACACCGCGAGGCCATGCTGTCCGGCCTGGCGAAAAAATACAGTGTTCCTTTCTTATACGTCAATCAAGTGGGCGGCAACGACGACCTGGTCTTCGATGGGCGAAGCTGTGTCTTCGACAAAGAGGGCCGGCTGGTGGCCCGCGCCCGGGGCTTTGAAGAAGATCTGATAATTGCGGACCCGGCCGGCGGGACGGCAGCGATCGCAGAGGACGATTTCACTCCTGAATCCGAGATCTGGCGCGCCCTGGTCCTGGGCACGCGCGACTACGTGCACAAGTGCGGTTTTTCCGGGGTTCTGCTGGGCCTTTCCGGGGGGATAGATTCCAGCCTTGTGGCAGCCATAGCCGCCCAGGCCTTGGGCCCGCAGAACGTCCTGGGGGTGCTCATGTCTTCTCCTTACACCAGCCGGGCCAGCATCGAGGACGCTCTGACTCTCGCCCAAAACCTGGGGCTCAAGACGATCGCTATGAACATATCCGATATCATGAAGTCCTTTGACCGGGAGCTGGCCAAGCCCTTCCAGGGTCAGCAAAAGGACATGACTGAGGAGAACATCCAGGCCCGCATCCGGGGCAACCTCCTCATGGCCCTCTCCAACAAGTTTGGCCTGGTGCTTCTCACCACGGGAAACAAGTCGGAGCTGGCCGTGGGCTACTGCACCATCTACGGCGACATGTCCGGGGGCCTGGCCGTCATCTCCGATGTTCCCAAGACCGCCGTTTACCGGCTGGCAAAATGGCTGAATGCCCGGGGTAGTGAGATCATCCCGGCGGCAGTCCTGCACAAAGCGCCCAGCGCGGAGCTTCGTTTCGGCCAGACCGACCAGGACAGCCTGCCTCCCTATGAGGTGTTGGATGATATCCTGGAGAGATATATCGAGCGGCACCAGTCAAAAGAGGAGCTGCTCGCCGAAGGGTTTGAAAAAGCAATGGTGGAAAGAGTGCTGTGTCTGGTGAAGAATGCCGAATTCAAGAGGCGGCAGGCAGCACCGGGATTGAAGGTGACGGATCGGGCCTTTGGCAGCGGCTGGAGGATGCCGGTGGCCAGCCGGGCCTGGTAACAGGGAAGACGTCGGGGCGGATAATTTTGAGTGTCTTTTAAATAGATTCAGGCTAAAAGACGATCTTTGTTATGACGGGCGGCAGCAAGTGGGGCGGGATGGCGCAAATCTCATTGGTTTTTGTAGCCGCTCTTTTCGTTCTGTCGGCTCATGCCCAGGAATCCGGCTCCTCCGTTGGGCAGAGTCTGATTCTCAATGTCTACCTGGATAACGCCGGCAAAGCTCTGGTCACAGGCTATGCCGAGGACGTTAGCGGTCTAGCCTTCCTCGACAACTCCCAGTTCCGGTTCGAGAATGATTCTCATCAGCTCTATGCCCTCACCGACGATCTGACGGCAAAGGTGGGCGACCTCTGGACCTTGAGCTTTGATGCCATAGGCAGCTTTGACGATTATCGTGTCACCTTCTACCTGCCCAGCGAGACCAGCCTGGGGGAGATCAATGCCTCGCAAGGTCTGGGATATCTGCTCTCTGCTTCCAATGAGTCCCTGGTGGCGGATGTGCAGGGCTATGAGGTTTCTGACCCCCGCATCTCCATACAGTATCAGCAGCCCCTGGCGGCCAACGGCAGCAGCCTGCCGTCCCTTCCGCCGGGCTATCCGGGCGAGGGTGCGGCTCTGATCATGTTTCTCATTGCCGCCGCTCTTCTGGTGGCAGGCTTTGGCTTCGCTGTCTTCTTGCAGAGAAGGAGGCGCAGCTCAATGGCGAGTCCAATCGCGAGCCCAATCGAGAATAGAGCAATTGCGGATGAGGCAACAAAAGAGACCGCAACAGCCCCCCGGCCCGAGAAGCCCGATATGGCGGGTCCGCTAGAGGTGCCGTCCGCCGATGATGGTGTATTTCTGTCCGAGGCATCACAAACACCCCTCGCGAATGGGCCTGGTTGCATAGAGCCCTCGTCTTCTCAGGCGGCCGAGCCGGTCGATATCCTGGCACAGGGCCCCCTTTCGGCAGAATCGGAATCTGCAAATGCCCAGGAGGTGCCGGCGGCGAGCAAACCGCCTGCGGAATCGTCCATGAAAAACGGCATCGTGGTCAGCTCTGAGATGGAAGCGGTCATGCAGACCCTCACCGCCAGAGAGCGAGCCGTGATGAGCACATTAATCGATCATGGGGGCAGAATGACCCAGGCGGATATCCGGTATGATACAGGAACGCCTAAATCGTCCTTAACCGGAATTTTGATCTCTCTAGAGCGCAGAAAACTCGTAAGCAAGAAGGAATGGGGTAGAACCAATATAATCGAACTTTCGGATTGGTTTTTATCCAAAAAGGAACGTTCCTGAACCATTTCCATCCAACATGGATGCGGGTCCTCTTCATTCTAGACCGTTCGTTCGGCTCTTACCTTTTCTATCGTTCCGGAGTATGTTGTTTTGCCGGACGGCGAAGCTTAGGGCCGCTCCGGTTTGACGAACGGGTATGATGAGTGGGAATTATTTGGAAATTCGAGGTTTGATTACAAATGAAATTTATGAAAATATCCGGCAAGATTGCTCTGATCGCTCTGGCCGCAGTCTGCCTTTTTGCAGCACCGGCCCTGTCAATGCCAATGGATAACGGCCCTGGTCGGCAGGGGCATGGGGGAATGTTTGCCCCGATGAATAACCTGACGCCGGAAGAGATGGGCAATATGACTCTTGGCGAGCTGAAAGAGATGCAGCGACAGGCCTGGAATAATACAACCGGTTGCCAGTTTAAAGAGCCAGGACAAAACTGCAGCCAATGGGGATGGAATGCCAATGCGTCCCTCGGCATGAAAGGAAAGTGCATGGGAGAAATGGGCATGGGAGAAATGGGCATGGGTGCATTCTCCGGCAAAGATGACAAGAGCGGTCGGTGCGACAAAGCCCCTCAAGGCATGGCAAAAGCCTCTCCAATTCTGCTGCTTGTGGATGATCTGACCGTAGCGGATCTGGGCAACATGACCGTCAATCAGATCAAGGACCTCTCCCAGAAGAAGATGCAGGAGTTCGACAATATGACCCTTGCGGAAGTCAATAGGAGGGGCAGGCATCGGACGCCATAGCAAGGCTTGATTTAATCCTGATTGAGGGCCTTGGGCCTTTTGTCCATCTTCATTTGCGAATT
This sequence comes from Methanothrix sp., assembly GCA_026394505.1. Classification (GTDB taxonomy): domain Archaea; phylum Halobacteriota; class Methanosarcinia; order Methanotrichales; family Methanotrichaceae; genus Methanothrix. The sequence goes on along the minus strand of JAPKYC010000082.1, from coordinate 2,061 downwards.
TAATGATGGTGAGTTCTCTCCCAGCCAGAGAAAAAAAAGGCGGCCGGCCTTGGAGCTGCCGGCCCGTCTTCTCTATATTAGTACTACTGTATTGGAGCCGAGAAGATTTGCTACGGGAAATAGTCTTATAACTAAAGAATTGTGAATTCAGGGAAAGCTGTTGGGCCGTTTTGGCAGGCGATTTTTGATGAAGGATAGAATTTTATGTATAGGGCTGGCGAGTTTGCTCTTTATCGGTCTGTCCGGCATGTCTCTAGCCGAGCCCAATGAGATCCAGAATATGGATGAGCCCTGTGAGGGGATGTGTCTCCGGAATGGGGAGATGATGCCGCCCCAAAATGCGGGTTTTCCCATGGGCGTTCCCGTGGAGGTCATGTTTAGCGGTCATGGTTTTGCAATATTAGGCAATGAGTCTCATATCCTCCGGCTGAAGGTTGAGACCATCATGCCTTTAGAGCCCGGCCAGATCAAAGGTCTACTGGCCTCCAACAAGAGCCTGGAGGAGATCAGGGATGACACCCGGGCAAAAGAGGGCGAGAAGACCAATCGCGGCAGCATGATTCTGGATCGCAGCATCTATCCTCTCATCAACATAGCCGTATCTGCCTCCGGAAATAATTCGACCGCCCTGAAGGCCGATCTGGCCGATTTGAGCAAGTCTTCTCCTGCCAATGATAGCGCAATCTTGGGCAGCATCTCCGTGATCATCTCTCCCTCCGACGGAGGCATGATCGGCAAGGGAGAACTTTGTATCGAGCATGGCCCGCTTGCGGCCAGGTATTCTCTCTTGCTCGACATGGAGCCTCCCAGGAATGGCCCAAAAAAAATGATGAGGAGGAGATGATTTCAGCTACGCTGCGTCGTGAATCTGAGGAGGCTCACACCATCCGCACGGGCGAGCCGGGGCTGTAAAATGGGCGGGAAAAAAGCGAAGCGATTATTCTAGATTCGCCTAGGCCCACGTCACCGCCACATCGTCCGTCCTGTAGCCTGGCCGCACCTTGGACTCCGCCAGCGGCGTTGTCGCCCCGCTCTTCAGCATGATCAGCCCCGTGTAGGCAATCATGCTGCCGTTGTCGCCCATGAACTGGCGCGGCGGCAAAAAGAACCTGGCGCCTCTCTCCTCGCACATGATGTTGAGCATCTCGCCCAGGCGCTTGTTGGCCCCCACCCCCCCGACGAGCATGGCCTCCTTCTTCTCGGCATGGGCCATGGCCCGCTCCGTGACCTCGACCAGCATGGCGAAGGCCGTCTCCTGCAGGCTGTAGCAGACGTCGGACAGATCATACTTCTTGGCCGCCTGTGTGGCCGCCGTGGACAGACCGGAGAAGGAGAGGTCCATGCCTTTCACAGTGTAGGGCAGAGGGATGTACTGCAACGCTTTGCGGGCCAGCTCCTCCACCTTGGGCCCGCCCGGATGGGCAAGTCCTACGGAGCGGGCGAACTTGTCTATGGCATTTCCCACGCTGATGTCCAGGGTCTCGCCAAAAATTCTGTAGCGGCCCTGGCGTAGCGCCAGAACCTGCGAGTTGGCCCCGCTCACGTAGATCACAGCCGGATCGCGTGCGCCGGACTGCCATTTGCCCACTTCAATGTGCGCCACGCAGTGGTTGACGCCTACCAAAGGTACGGCTAAGTGCAAAGAGAGGGTACGCGCCGCGGTAGCCACGGTACGCAGGCACGGCCCCAGGCCCGGACCCTGGGAGAAAGCGATGGCATCGATCTTCAAGCCCTGCTGGCGAGAGTGGGCCAGCACCTCTCCCACTACCCTGGCCATATATTCCGCATGATGCTGGGCCGCTTCGCGAGGGTGGATGCCCCCTTTGGCCGGGGTGTAGGTGGCGCTCTTTTCGTAAATCACACCCAGCTCGTCCACCAGGGCAGCACTCAGGTTCCAGGCCGTCCCTTCCAGGCCGAATATTATCATATATATCCCAGGCCGATGTCCTTTCTGTAGCGCATTCCATTGAACCTGATCCTCTTGATGTTGTCGTAGGCCTTGATCCTGGCCTCGGCCAGGCTGCGGCCGCGTGCGACCAGGGTCAGCACCCGGCCGCCCGT
>JAPKYC010000035.1 GCA_026394505.1 Methanothrix sp. | reverse complement strand
TCACAGAGGGCCTGCAGGTCTTCGAGAAATCCGTGCCCGATCTGGATGAGGATGCGGTGACATTCGCCGTGGAGGCGGCCAGAAATGCCTTGCAGCGCGCCGGGGTAGATCCGAAAAGGATTGGTGCTATTTATGTCGGCTCGGAGAGCCATCCTTATGCCGTAAAGCCCAGCGCTACCATCGTTGGCCAGGCCGTATGCACATCACCCTCTTTCACGGCTGCGGACTTCGAGTTTGCCTGCAAAGCGGGCACCGCTGCCATCCAGGCCTGCCTGGGCCTGGTCAGCTCCCATCTAATTGATATTGGCCTGGCCATAGGCGCGGATGTCAGCCAGGGCGCTCCGGGAGATATGCTGGAATACACGGCCGCGGCCGGCGGAGCGGCGTATCTGATAGGCAGCCGGGACCTGGCCGCAGAGATCGAGGCCACCTATTCTTTCACAACCGACACCCCTGATTTTTGGAGGCGGGAGGGCATGCCCTATCCGGAGCACGGGGGCAGATTCACGGGCGAGCCGGCCTACTTCAAGCATGTGGCAGGCGCGGCGCGCGGCCTCATGGAGCGGATGGGGGCCGTGCCCGAGGATTATGATTACGCCGTATTTCACCAGCCCAATGGCAAATTCCCCCTTCGCGTGGCCAGGATGCTGGGCTTTTCCAAAAAGCAGATCGAGCCGGGTTTGATTGTGCCCCTCATCGGAAACACGTACTCGGCATCCTGCCTCATTGGTCTCGCCGCCACTTTAGATATCGCTCAGCCTGGGGAACGCATCTTTGTGACCAGCTTTGGCTCCGGCGCGGGAAGCGACGCCTTCAGCATAAGGGTGTTAGATAAGATTGAAGAGATTCGCTGTGGCGCGGCCAGTGTGCGCGACTATATCGGCGGGGCCGAGTATCTTGATTATGCCATGTATGCCAAGCATAAGGGCAAGCTGAGAACATGAGATCCGTATCCATAATTGGGGTAGGCTGCACCAAGTTCGGTGAGCGATGGGATGTCTCTTTGCGCGACATGATCGCGGAGGCCGGTGTGATGGCCATTGAGGATGCCGAGATCACCGGCGAGCAGATCGACGCCCTCTACGTGGGCAATATGAGCGCCGGCCGGTTCATCGAGCAGGAGCACATCGGGGCGCTCATCGCCGACTGCGCCGGCCTCTCGCGGCTGCACATTCCCTCCACGCGCGTGGAGGCGGCCTGCGCCTCCGGGGGTCTGGCGCTACGCCAGGGCGTGCTGGCTGTGGCCAGCGGCTATAGCGATATTGTCATCGCGGCGGGGGTGGAGAAGATGACCGATGTCTCCTCAGGTACCGCCGCCGACGCACTGGCCGCGGCAGCGGACAGGGAATGGGAGTGCTTCTTTGGCGCCACCTTCCCAGCGCTCTATGCCATGATGGCCAGGCTGCACATGCGCCGCTATGGGACAACGAATGAGCAGATGGCCCGGGTGGCGGTGAAAAATCACCATCACGCCTGCATGAATCCCATAGCCCAGTATCACATGGAGATAACGGTTGAAGATGTGCTCAAGTCTCCCCTGGTGGCGGACCCCCTGCATATCCTGGACTGCTCTCCATTATCCGATGGAGCGGCGGCATTGGTGCTTGCCCCTACGGAGAATGCGAGAAGGTTTTCCGAAGAGCCCATAAAGATCGCAGGCTGTGCCCAGGCCAGCGACACGCTCGCCCTGCATGATCGCCGCGATCTGACCACTCTGGATGCCACGGTGCATGCCGGGCGGGCCGCTTTCACCCAGGCCGGAATACAGCCGCGCCAAGTTGATGTGGCCGAGGTGCATGACTGCTTTACCATAGGAGAGATACTGGCCATAGAGGATCTGGGTTTTGTGGAGAAGGGCCAGGGCGGCAAAGCCACAGAGGAGGGTATGACGGCGTTGGGCAGCAGCCTACCCATCAATACCTCCGGAGGGCTGAAGGCCTGCGGCCATCCCGTGGGCGCCACAGGAATAAAGCAGGCCTACGAGATCGCCCTGCAACTGCGCGGAAAAGCCGGCAAGCGTCAGGTGGATGACGCAGAGGTGGGCCTGGCCCACAATGTGGGCGGCTCGGGCGGTACGGCCCTGGTCCATATATTTACGAGGTGAAGATGACGACGCATGCGCCCAGATTCTGGAGAAGCATACCGCAAAGATACAATCTTTCCGGGACACACTGCACCAGTTGCAATGAATACTTCTTTCCCCCCAGAAACCTCTGTCCGAA
>JAPKYC010000178.1 GCA_026394505.1 Methanothrix sp. | reverse complement strand
AACCGTGGCAAGTCCGCAGTCATTGCTCTCGTAGGTATAGGACCAGGTCGATGGGCCCGAGTCGATAATCGTATAGGTCCCGGCGGGCAAATCCACACTCGGGGACAATTGGACTATCCAGTAAGCATTGGGAACGCCACCCTGGCCCGGTTCTCCCTCGGCCTGCCAGGGGCCGTAGGTCTTGCCCTGCTCGTCCCTCAGCCCAATTGTTACAGGCGTATCGCCGGAGGCATCGTTCCAGTGATATGTGCCGAGTTTGGTAATGGTCCTTTGCTCGTCAATGGTAAATACGGTAGGGTTGGGCGGGTCATTGCTGACACCTGCGCATGCGCTTTGAGCAAAGATGCGCTCTTCCCCCTCACCCGGAGAGGGAAGACCGTAGCACTCGCATAGACCTGCCTGGGTCATGATAAATGCAGCCAGGATGGAAAATATGAGAATCGTAAACAGCTTCATGGGTTTAATCATTCAATTCCACCTCGATTTCTCTTCAACAGCTAAACTGAAAAGATGCAAACAACTAAGACGCGCCATAGATATAAATCTTTAATTCAACGTTAAAAAGAAAAAAGACGGAAACGCCTTTTTCCGCTGTTGTTCTTCCCAGTTTCCTACTGCGTATTATTAAGTCGGAGGCAGAACCTGTCCGCCCTGAGCAGAGGTGGCAGGCTGAGCCGAGGCCGCCGCCTCGCCCTTCACTATTTGCAGGCTGGAAAGCAAGCTCTCCGTCACATCCTGCGGATAAGAGGAAGTTATGTCCACGCTGGTTGTGCCCACTGATACCGTTCCGCATTCGCAGTACCGGCTGTCCATCCAGTAGAGGGCGTTGAAGAGCCTGGCGTCGGCCGGAGCAATTGTGTATTCTGGGAATGGCACTCCGCTGATTAGGAAGCCTTCCTTTCCATCTATGATTTTATCATCAACACTGGTGGTGTTGAAGTAATTGAGAGCCATGTTCATGGCAGCTATCTGCTTATAAACCCCTAGAGTCGAATCTATGGGATTGGCATACTCACTAATGGTTAATATCGCCTTGGTTGTGTTGTCGGTAAATATCTGCATATTGTAAATTGTGGCAGATTGCGCGGAAATTGGCTCCATGGCCATCAATTTATACTGCAAATCGGTATTCATATCAAATGAAACCGAATACGGTCCAAGCTGCTGGCTATCCGGCACGGCAATCGCCATGGCCGACAGCATCAGCACTAAGGTTGCTGCTAATAATAACTTCACTTAATTCACTCCAATCCACTTTGCTCCTTCATCCTAGAAAAGACTTGCTTTAATATGCCCCTCGTATAATTCCTCTACAAAGCATCAGGCTCAAATAGCCGCCATCCTGAGCATTTGTCATGCAGCCGCAGAAAAATGAGCCGGGAATTTATACCCTCATCCTTTCCTTGCCGCAGGCAGGACAGATAAAGGTCGGGTCCCTGGGCGTTATGGACTTTGCCAAAGGCTTCTATTCTTACACCGGCTCAGCGCGAGGGTTTGGCGGCCTCAAGCGCATAGATCGCCACATCCAGGTATCGATTGGCATCAATAAAACTCGACGCTGGCACATCGACTATCTCTTGCCCCATGCCGGCTTCCTGGAGGTATTCATCAGCAAAACCACCCTGGATCTGGAGTGTCGCATCGCGACCGCGATGGGAAAGCGGCTCTTGCCCGTGCCGGGCTTCGGCTGTACGGATTGCCGCTGCCTAAGCCACCTGCACTATTCCCTGAACCATGGAGAGATGCGAGAGGCAGCCGCCCTGGCTCACTACGCAGCCATGATTTGACGGTCTTGCCGGCTCATTTCCCTATTGGTTGAAACGTCGTTAACCGCTGGTCATAATACTACCACCATCGCAGGCACAGAGTGCACAGAGGACTCACAGTGGACTCTCGATTATCGGGACGAAATCGGCCCAATGTTCCTCTTTACGGGCAGGGTAAGGTTAAAACGGAAGTATTTCCCACAATCGTTTCCGATCTTATCTGCGCGTATCCCATGTATGTCCCGCCCATTATAAAGGACGGCACCGTATTGGCATTCTTCTGCACCCGTTGGCCGATCCTGGCCGTTCCCTGGATCTCGGAGCTGATCTCATAAACTGAGAAGCTGTCGTTCTGGTAGATTTGGGTATCCTTTATGAGGTCTTTGTCGATTTTGTAGGTCTCAGACATGACCGAGCCCACTTCGTAATTTTTGGCGCACAGAGCATTTCTAAGGTCGCTTTGTGTGAGCGGGGGGGTGTAGGGCCGATAATCATAATTGGCAGAGATGGTGAGAGATGCTCCATCCATAGTCGATTTGCTGCCTTCTATTGGCACATTGGTGAAGACCTCTGAGTCTATGGTTCTGGTGGCCATTCCGCTTCCACTCGTGCCCAGGACGATCTTCTGGCCGTTAAAACCGGCCTGGGTCTGCAGGATTCTCGACTCTTCCAGGTAGCCGTTGACAAATATCCAGGAATGCTCAGTGAAGTTCTGAGCTAATCTGTCCTTGGCAGCCTCATCTGCGTTTGCAGCAGCCATATTGGCGGCTATGCAAAGAGCCACCAGTAGCATTGCAAAAAGCATCCATCTCATCTATTCTACCTGCACCCTCTGCGCGTTTACGACAACGAGCTTGGGAAGATGCACCTCTAAGATACCGTCCTTGAAGCTGGCTTTTACCTGCTCCTGCTTGATCTCTATGGGCAGCTTGATCTCTCGCTTGCGGCCCATTGTGCCCATCTCCTGGCGCAGATATTTTCCTTCTCGAACCGTTGCCTTGGCATCGACGTAGAGGCTGTCCGCCGTCACCCGCAGATCGATCTTCTCCTTGTTGGCTCCCGGCAACGCCACCAGGGCGATCAGCTCATCGTCCGTCTCTATGAGGTCAATGGGGACAAGATCGTAGCTCTTCGTCTCGGAAATCTCGCCGGCCACATCTCCCAGAATCTTCCTGGCCGCCTGGCTGGCCTGGCTGGACATCCTGGCAGCCTCAACGGCCGCCCTGCCGATCACACGTTCCAGATCGCTGCTCCCTGAGGAATCGGATTTCATGCTCAAAATGTTTGTCATTGCCATCATAAAACCTTTTGCTTTATCCTTAAAAAGCGGCCATAGCCCGGAGAAACCTGGAAATCTCCATCGTAGACTACATTGCCCCGAACTATTGTCATTTGAGGGAAGATGGCATCTATTCCCGGGAAGGGCGTCCACTCCGCCCGACTGTGCAGCCGATCGGCATTTATTTTCGAGATTGACTTGGGATCGACAATCACCAGATCGGCGTCCTTGCCCGTCTCTATGGAGCCCTTGCCGGTCAGGCCAAAGATGCGGGCCGGCCTTGTAGCTATAGCGTCCACCAGCCTCTCCAGGCTGAGCAGATTTCTTTTCACAGCAAAAAGCATCAAAGGCAGCATGGTCTCCACGCCCGGCACCCCCGCCGGCGCTTCCCAGATGTCCTCTCTCTTCTCCTCGGGGAGATGCGGCGCATGATCCGAGGCCAGAATATCGATGGTGCCACTGCGCAGGCCCTGCCAGAGGGCTTCGTTGTCCGCCTGGCTTCTCAGGGGCGGGTTCATCTTCAGGTAGGAGCCCTGTTTTTTGTAGTCCTTGACATTTAAGAAGAGATGATGGGGCGCCGCCTCGCATGTCACCTTTTTCCCGTCTCTCTTTGCGAAAGCTACCCTTTCCAGCCCCTGCGCCGAACTGAGGTGGCAGATGTGCAGACGATCCGACCAGGCCAGGGCTTTCTCTATGGCCGCCGCCTCGGCCTTCGCAGGCCGCGCCTGCGAGTAAACCTCTGCATCATGCCGGCCCAGGAGCGGGGTGGTCTTCTCTCTTATGATCAATCCGTCCTCGGCATGAAGGCTGGCCAGCATTCCCGCCCGCCCCGCTTCTGCCAGGATTTTCTGCAGCGTTTCATCGCTGTGCTCATAGGAAAAGATCTCGCCGATGGCTGCAGCCCCGGCAGCCGCCAGCTCATCGATATTTCCAGGCTCCCCATTGAGGCAGAAGTCCACCAGAGAGCGATGCCGGGCTATCTCCAGCTTCTCGGCAAAGGTGCGGGCATCCAGTGTGCGAGGAATGGTGTTGGGCTGGTCGATCACCGTGGTCACGCCCCCAGCGGCAGCAGCCGCCGAGCCGCTGGCCCAGTCCTCTTTGTAATTGGGCCCAGGATCGCGAAAGTGCACATGGGCATCGATGGCTCCAGGCAGGATCAGCATGCCTTTGGCGTCGATTCGCTCCTCGGCCCGGTGCGCTCCGCCCAGAGCCGCAACCCGTCCCTCCTTGATCCAGATGTCTATGCTCATCTGGCCTCTGGCGGTGAAAACCCGGCCGTTTTTTACAAGCAGATCAAAGTTTATATCCAAACCTCCGGAGCAACTTGCGCCTCTCCATGACCTGAGCGTCGCTCTCCGCCCCACGGGGCGAAAAGCCATCGATTACGCCCATAATTCCCCGACCCTGCTTTGTCTCGGCCACGACCACCTGCAGGGGATTGGCGGTGGCGCAGAAGATACCGCAGACCTCCTGCACAGCCTTGATGGCGTTTAAGACGTTGATGGGAAATGCACCCTTCATCAGCACCACAAAGGTATGGCCGCAGGCCAGGGCCAGAGAATTCTGCCTGGCCGCCTCGATGAGGCCTTCATCATTGCCCTCTGTACGCACCAGGCAGTCGCCACTGGCCTCGGAGAAGGCAACGGCATACTTCGCTGCCGCTACCGTGCCCGCCATGACTTCATAGATATCCTCGGCCGTCTTAATAAAGTGACTCTGCCCTAAAATCAGATTCGCTCCCTCAGGAATTCTTATATCTACGATCTTTAGCTCCATTCTTCAATTCCTCGAAGGAGACTAATGTCCTGCGGCAGACTTATACTTTTACTTGTTGCGAAGCCCCTTCTTCGGCCCCACGGATTTCTTTGCCAACTGCTTGCTCTTCTTCATAATAATTGATGATGTGAAATAGTACACTACAATGAAGAGGATGGCTGAGTATATCGCCATGCTGACCGATTCTACGATGTTTAAATTCAGCAAAAAGTAGGAATAGGGGATGTATACCAGGAGTACCATCAGACCGGCAACGACTGCCTGCTGCATCAGTGTATACTGCCTGAAGCGCAAAA
>JAPKYC010000099.1 GCA_026394505.1 Methanothrix sp. | reverse complement strand
GATCATAGCTCTGGTAGACGATCTGACCAGATCCAGGTTCCTGAAGTATGCGGGAGCCTCCCGCATCATTTCGCCTAAAACCTTGCTCGGAACCTTCATCGCCCAGATCACCTCTCTGCCCATGAAAAATGTATTTCCGGGATCCATCCAGCTCTTTGGCGATCTTCTCCTGGTGGAGCTACCCATCTATCCGGGAGCTGAGCTGATCGGAGAGAAGCTGGAGGAAATAGGAATAAAGAGCTCGGGCGCCGGCATCGTGGGCATCTGGCAGAGAGGAGTCTTTCATCCCAGCCCCGGGCCCGAGGAGACCGTGCGCTCCAACTCGGTGCTGATGGCTGTGGGAAATGTGGAGCAGCTATCCGCCATCAGGGATCTAACTTTAGGCACTCGCAAGGAGGGGCCTCAAATAATCCTGGGATACGGGGATGTAGGAAAACGGGTGGCTGCCGTGCTATCCGACTGCGGAATAAACCCAACGATCCTGGACCGGCGCGCCTTAACCGAAACCGCCTTTGTGCATATAATCGGCGATGCTACGACAGAGGCCGATCTGCTGCAAGCGGGAATCAAAGAGGCGGTGGGTGTTCTGATCATGCTCAACTTGGACTCTGATGCCATTTATGCCACCCTTCTCGCCAAGAACCTCAACCCCCATGCCTTTGTGGTGGTGAGGGCCAATCACCTCAAGTCAGCCGAGAAGATCTACCGGGCCGGGGCGGATTATGTAGCATCCGTGCCTATCGTTGCCAGTCACATGCTGGCCAGGATCATCCAGGGAGAAGAGGAGAAACTGGATCTCTTATATGAGGATCTGGAACTGAAGATATTCCATGTAAGCAAGAGCTCCCGCTTAGCGGGCAGGACCCTGGAGGAGCTGGATCTGCCGCAGAGGTTCGGCTGCCGGGCAGTAGCCCTGGAGCGGATGGGCCAGGCCATAGCAGTGCCTGACACAAAAACGATAGTAGAAGGAGGCGATATTCTGGCATTGATGGGCAGCCCAAAGGGCATTGAGGCCTTCAGCCGGAAATATGATCAAAGGAAAGACTGGAAGCAGAGGCCAAAGAGCCTGAGAATGTCATAGAGAAACCGTCCGGGACGAGGGAAGCAATTCCTGGGACGACGGAGCCAAAGGAAACTACTACGGCCAGGGAGATTGCAGGGATTCCAATGGCGATGGCATCTGCGATTCGCCTTACTCGGTTGCCGGAGGCTCTAATGTGGATCGCTACCCTCTGGCGACCTGGGTGAGCAGAGAATAGATCTGGGCAGATCCAGGCATTTCCAGCTCTTTTTTGCCCGGCAAGAGCATTCGAGAGAGGGCCATGGACCTCATCTCATCTATGGTGCTGGTAGCCGTAACATAAGAAGATGGCAAGGAATCGATCTGCAGTCTGGGCCAGTACGGCATGAACAGCGCGATGATATTGACAAAACACTAATCAACGGGAAAGGATAAATAGTAAGGAAAAAGGCAGATCGGAAAAGAATTATGGGATACCTCTTCGGGCCGGTGCTCTCTCGCCGCCTGGGCCTGTCCATGGGCGTGGACCTGCTCAAATACAAGACCTGCAACCTGGATTGCGTCTACTGTGAGCTGGGCGAAACTGCCTGCAAAACCACCTGCCGGGATCGTTTCGTGCCCCGCCAGAAGGTCTTAAAGGAGATCGAGCAAAGAAGGGGCGAGCCCTTCGACCACCTCACCTTTGCCGGATCGGGAGAGCCGACTTTAAGCCTTGATCTGGGCGAGATCGTGGCCCAGGCCAAGGAGATAGTCGATTCTCCCGTGGCCGTGATCACCAATAGCACCCTTCTCTCCAACCCTGCGGTTCGAAAAGAGGTTGCGGCTGCGGATGTGGTCCTTCCCTCTTTGGATGCCGCCAGCCAGAAGGCCTTTTTGGCCATCAACCGGCCGGCGTCCGGCTTGCTGGCCGCAAAGATGATTCAGGGCTTAAAAGACTTCAGAAAGGAATTTTCCGGCGAGATCTGGCTGGAGGTGATGCTGGTGAAGGGCATAAACGATCAGGAGGCAGAATTGATCGCCCGGGCCGCAGAATCTACAGAGCCGGACAGAATTCAGCTCAACACCGTGGTCCGGCCGCCGGCGGAGCCCGTGCAGGCTCTGAGCGAGGAAGAGATGCAAAGGATGCTGGAGATCTTTCCCGGTGCCGAGCTGATACCGGACTGGGACTGGAGCGTTCCCGCCCGGGTCCGTGACCGATTGATGGATCTTCTCTTTAGCAGGCCCTGCACCCTGGAGGAGATAAGCCAACAAATGGAAATAGAGGGAAGCGATGCCATCAAGTACTGCAAGATCATGGAGAAGGATAGCCTAATATCCAGGAGGCTGCAGAGCGGCAAGCTCTATTTTCATGCCATCGACAAATCAATAAATGATATTTAAAATCTGATGATTGTAACTATTGTTATACAAATCATCTTTCTTTTGCTTATGCCCTAACCTCCAGAAAGTTCAGGCGCACAAGTTTAGCGCCTGAATAATTTCCCTCTGTTTTTTTGTCATTTCAGTGTCAATTATCTGTCCGTCCGCTAGAGAAATTTTTCTAAATTTCTCCAATTGCAGAAGCAAAAGTTCA
>JAPKYC010000262.1 GCA_026394505.1 Methanothrix sp. | reverse complement strand
TGCCCCCCGCCACCCTCTCCCCTGGCAAAAGGAAGGTCTCTTCACCCACAACCAAGAGATCGGTGCAGTCCAAGTGTCCGCCCTTAACGATTACGGCCTTCGGCCCAAGCTGCAAGATTTTTTGGGCGGCTAGAATGGCGCTGTCTCTATCGCGAACCTCTATTCCCGTCAGAGCCCTGGCCTCGAAGATGTTGGGAGTTACTACCCTGGCCAGCGGGATGAGATGTACTTTTAGAGCCTCTACTGCCTCAGGTCGAAGCAGCCTGCCGCCCGCTTCCGCCTCGATCACCGGGTCTAAGACGAAGGGAATATCTGTCAAACGCATGTGATGGGCGACTGCAACTACGATCTCTCTACTATGCAACATGCCCGTTTTGGCAAAGGCAATGGAGAAATCATCGGTGATCGACCTCATCTGCGCCGTTACGACGTTGGGTCCCAGGCCGTAGACCCGTTGCACTCCCATGGTATTTTGGGCAGTAATGGCGGTGACGGCGCAGGTTCCATGCAGTCCCAGCACACAGAATGTCTTGATATCCGCCTGGATTCCAGCCCCGCCTCCCGAGTCCGAGCCGCCTATGGTAAGCACTACTTGTGGCATTAAGAGATCTTCTTCTCGGCTGCCTGCACCATTTCCGGCGGAAGCTTGTACTTTTGCGCGATCTTCAAAGCCTTGCGGTAAAGGCCGGATTGCATATGCAGCTCATAGGATTTCATGGCCGCTTGCATCATCATCTCTTGGGGAAGCTCAAACTCCTCTGCGATCTCGGCTGCGTTCTTGACCAAGCCAAAGCTCATGCTCTTATTGAAGGCCTGAACCGCCGCCTGCCGGACCATATCCTGGGAAAGGCCATATTCCTTGGCATAATCGGCAGCAGCCCGATAAAACTCGCTGTCGATTTTTCTGTTGAATGATCGCTCTGCAGCCTCCAATCGAAGATTCGCGGGAAGGTCGTACTTCTTGGCCAGATCTGCGGCCATAGAGTAGTCGCCTTTTTTCATATTGGCATCGTAGGCTTTACGGACCGCCTCTATCAGCATATCATTTGGCAGACCGAAGTCGGACTTGATCTTTGCCGCCTCCTGGTAGGCTCCCAGGTTCATCTTTACGGCAAACTGCCTGGCAGCTTCGGCCAGATTACTATCAGTCATAGCATCCTCCATAAAGGTTATTACCAATTTTGGCTCTTCGCTATTTCCAATTACTATGTTTTTTCAGTTGTCAGCTCGTCTCTCTGTGCGTACTCTGTGAACTCTGTGTCTCTGTGGTGAATGGTTCGTAGCCATTGGTTATAACCAGCGGCTAACGACGTTTCAACCACAGAGACACAGAGCGCACGGAGAACTCACAGAGACTCTATTATGCTATTACCCACCCGATACAGCTAGGAACTCCAATTTTTATGCAATACAATTACTATTATGGTCCCTGGGAATAAGAACCTATCAGTCCCCAATACCCCTCTCTCGAAGATTAGTTACAAAGGCGTACTGCGTGGTGGTGGGAAGCTTTCTTCGTAGCTCCCTTACCTCAGGAAGATAGATTATTATCTGCTTTGCTTGCGGCCTAACTTTTCCCAGGATCTTGGCTACAAGCTCCACCTCCGGCTCGCCTTGCACCCGGGCGGCGCCACTGCCGTAGTCGGGAGACATCTCAATCAGCATAGGCAGCCGCAGCCGACTCCAGAGAAACCTGGGGATGCTCTTTGAGATCAGATCCAGTTCGGCCTTATCCATGATGAAAAAAGTATTATCCTTTCCCTTGATGCCGGGCTTTTCCATGGTCAAAAGCTCTGTCAGATTTATTCGCTTATTGGGCAGGTGCTGGTTCATGGTCTGAATGGTCTTGACCAGGATATTCTTGTTCATCGCCTGTCCGTCATCGGAAAATGTCATCCGTTCCTTTTGTGCTCTCTTGCGACTTAAAGGTAACCGTTATCGAGTATCTTTTGCGTCGCATCCAAATTCAGTTATATCCCCCATCTAACCATCTCTCGCAGGCCGTCTCTAAATACTCGAAAGCTTTTGGAATTATTTCTTTCCGGTTCCATGAATGCAGAAATGGTCTTTGCAGCCTCTATTTTGCGCAGACCGCCGGGAAAATAGCCTCTTTTATTGCTATTAAGCACACGCTCTAGCGCCTCCCATGTCCCCCCTTTTATCGAATCAGGATCATGATATTTCGATCTGCTTCCAAGAGTCTTAGGAACTTTGGGGTAAGCTTGATTGATTGCGCTTACATCTCAGAAGAACCACGCCTCCAGCTCCTCTACTGCTATCCTGTTCAGAACCTGAAATCTTGAGCAACTACTTGCTTTATCGGACATAGTATGGGTAATCAGCCCAGCATCTTTCGCTGCGTTCTCCAGTCGATCTTTGAGTGATATGCAATTGCTCCGATCTTCATCGACCAAGACAACAATGCGCCAGTCGTCAGGCAAGCTTTTGGCATAGGCCCGCATAACCTGTGGTAGTTTTGATAGAAGATCGTTTTTGCACTGATAGGGGTGAATCTCGAAAGATGCACTTGCGCCCAGAATCTTCGGCACAAGATTGAGCAGGGCGGCTTCTGCAGAGAGCTCTTCCACTAAAAATACAATATGCATGGATCATTACTCCGCTTGGTGTCTTGCAGCCGGGCTTAATGACGGGCGTTTTGGGCCGCCTGATGCCGTCAAAGGGTCGCCTACCTCAAAGTGACCCTCCATCCAGAGATAACCAAGCTGTGCGCCTTCATCCATGAACTCTTTGATGCCTTGCATATCTGCAGCACGCCGCGCCTGCGTGTAACCCTGTTCATCTCTGTAGAGCACCCAAAGCTCCTCCGGCCGGAGACCATTTACAAAGAAAGGCGAATGAGTTGTGACCATAAGCTGAGTCCTGGCCGTGGCCTGTCTGCACTCTTCTGCGAGTTCCGGCAAGAGCCTGGGATGAAGCTGATTTTCCGGCTCTTCAATTCCTATGAGTTGAGGCGGCTGTGGATCATAGAGCAAAGTCAAGTAGGCCAGCATTTTGAGGGTGCCGTCTGAAGCGAATTTCGCCAGTATCGGCTGCTCAAAAGGAGCATCCTTGATCTGCAAAAGAAGCCGACCGTCAGGCATGAATTCGGACTCAACTTTCTCCAATCTTGGAACACGATGAGATAATGTATTCAAAATCAGGTTCAAACGGTCCTCATGCTGTTCTTTTAGATACTGAATTACATTAGGCAGGTTATCGCCGTTTGCCGACAGCCGCTCCTGAGGACCCGCCTCAGAGAATCCCCGCGTGCTATCTGCGGTAAGATATGAAAGATACCATCCGGTTATGAACTGGCGCAGAGCACTAACTCTTGGATTTTTGGCAAGCTGGCCAAGAGCATTCACAGCAAGCATATCAGAAGACGTCAGCATCTCATGAATCCTCTCGCCCATCTCGACCGGCTTTTCTCCGGCAATTACCTGTCCCTCTCCATTTTTAAAAACGAGAAACTTAAAGGGTTTTCCTTGCTGTCTTCTCCTCCATTGCAGCCATTCCTCGGCTACATAAGGGCCTGTGATGCCTTCGTCAAGGGAGAGGTGATAGGTGATGAGGGGCATGTCGCTTCTCTCGCGATACTTCAGCTCGATCTCAATAGGACCGCGAGAGCCACGGGTGCGAAGCTCTTTGAACCGACCCCTTTTGTCCAGTGCTTTTCGCAGGCCCACGGAGAAGCATTCCGAGAGGAAGGCAAAGACATCGAAGATGGTCGATTTTCCGCTGCCGTTTGGTCCAAGGAAGACCGTCAACGGGGTGATGCCTCTCAGCTCAAGGTTATGAAGGGCTCTGTAGTTCTTTATTTTTAAATACTCGATTCTTGGAACCGATTGCTTGACGCGGTCTCCTTCAGTCATTTTTTGATCTCCGACGGATTCTTCACATTATTTATCATAATCTCACAGGAAATAAACTCTGGCAGTGGCCCGAGATAGAAGGCGGCGGGCTCGCATGGGGCGACGTCGGGGCCTAGCAGGATTTCGTAGCCCATTTAGCCAGAAGAGGGCAAATTTTTCGACTTGAGACTCCGTAATACCGCTATTCATGTTTTCTCCTTTAATGGGGCTTTATCAGCCTCATGTTGTGGCATATAAAACCAGAAATTGATTGGATTTTTTGGATCGGGGGTCTTCAATCCTTTGTTTGATTTTAGGCTAACCCCTAACTTATATTTTTTGCAAATATTATTAAAATAATCTAGAACTCTACATCGTTCTTTATCTGCTCCGCTGAGCTTAATTTGAGAACAAGTTCCCGTTTCAAATAATTTCGCTTGGCGGGTATTGGAGTGTTTCCATTGATCATAATAATCGTAATGCAGATACGAATACGCTGCAAGGCCAGCAAATAGATCGGCTAGCTGAATAAACGGTTCCTCTTTCGAGTCTTTAGGTTCGATCCGGCTTATTCTAAATTCGCTTACCAACTTGACAAAACTTTGCCATTCAGAGAACTTTTTCATGCATTCTCCTATGTTGGCGAGTTCGAGAAAATTTAAAAGCTTTTCCCATTTAATTGCGGAATTTATATCTGGATTTAATATCCAAGTGGACTCATGAGGACATCTTTTATTCATCACATTTTTGAATAGGTGATAATACATCCTCTGAAGATTAGCGATATCATCTCGTCCCAGGACCTTATGCCTTTTATCTTCAGTATCCCAAATGAGGATATCAAATCTCAATAAATCATCAAGAGCATTTTGAATTGAAAAGTCGAGCATTTTTTGAGCTGCAAAGCGAGATCTTGCACTACGAAGATCTACCCATTTAAATTCGGTGATGTTCGACATTGTAACGATTTGTTTCAAATTATCCGACAGATCTCTTTCGTCACTAGCCCTTAGTGTTATCAAAGCTATGCCTCGATAACGCCCTACGTTATAATTTGTCTCATCGGCATAAGCAACGTGCGTTGGTTCGTTAGATCTTTCTTGCATTGAATCACCGAGATTGCATCAATCACTCTGCATCTCCGACAGAGATTTTGCCCGATAGAAGCTTAGGCAGCAATGCATCTCGGATGGCTGCAATGTCTTGAGACTGCACGTCTTTTGCTTGAATCTTCTCACATAGGATAGATATGTGCTTATCGAATGACTCCAAAACCTTCGCCGAAGGAACAAGCATTTGGCTCATGTAAGCAAGATTTCTGTTTAGTCCTGGCACCGCGGGACCCGCCCCTAAAGATGCAAGGTCTTGATTGCGAAGACTATGGAACAAGTAAAACATGCTCTTACACGAACCTTTTGGCTGCACAAAAAACGTTGTATCTATCGAGAAGAAGTCCGTTGGTGACCAAGCTACAATCCCTGGATTCCCCTTTCTTCCCACAATTATCCCAGGCCCATCAGCCAGCTTTTCATCGTGCCATCCAACCTCGCCGTTCGAGCCGAAAGCTGGAATCTTCCCCGGCTTTCTGCAATCCTCCTTTAGAGCTTTCCCGTAGGCGAGCTCCAATACATCCCCAATCGTCTCCATCCACCATCCCCTCGGTACTATCCGCCCCTCTTTCTCCTCGAATCCATCGGGGAACAGCGCCGCCGTCTCCGCGTCCATGCCCGCGGGTGCCCGCCCCTCCGCCCGCGCGTGCACGGGGTCGAAGTCAACGAACCAGGACTTGTTGCTGCTCCTTCCTCTTACCATTATCTTACACTTCAATAACAGGATTTCAATACTACTATATTTTCTTTGGGCTAGTTCTGCTTGCTGTGCGAATGCACCGCTTTCGTTTCACTGGCCTAGAATAGAAACAAACGAGGGTTCCAACTAAAACGTATTTATATATCTGTAAATCAATCTATTTTTCTTGAGATTCAGACACCTTCGGGCAGCCTGGGCCACATTCTCTCGATCTTCATCCCGGCAGTA
>JAPKYC010000014.1 GCA_026394505.1 Methanothrix sp. | reverse complement strand
ACCCCTTTATCCAGGAGATAGGCAGACTCGACCAGGGAGAGCTGAAGGCGCTCGCCAACGGGCTTGCCGTAAAATCCGTGCTCATGCAGCCGGCGGGAGGCAGCAGCGTCCCAGAGCACCACGCGATCCTCCAGGAGCGTAGCCATGCCGCCCTCTTCTTCTTCTTGCCCCATCAGGCCGGACATGGCCTTCTCCCTGGCCTCGTAAAAGGTGATGTCGCTCTCCTCATCGACGATGGCCAGCATCAGCTTCTTTCTCATCTGGCCAGCGACCCTCACGGGCTGCATGATCTCTTGTAAGGGAAGGGGCATGCGCTCAGAGATGACGAGAACATAAAACTCGGCCGGGCTCTTTCCCGGGTGGCCGCCCCGGGGATAGACGCGAAAATCCGGGCGGCCGGGCTGGACATAGTAGCCGCGCTCTCGCAGGTCTTTGTAGACCACATAGCGAAACTCAAAGCCCTTTTCCAGAGAAGATGCTGCCTGGAAAAATGCCTGAAAGTCCATCTCTTTTCCATCGAAAAGCACCCTGATCCGGGATCGGTCCAGGAGATAGGCGCCCTCCACCAGGGAGAGCTCCAGGCCCTTGCCCTTGGGCCGGCCGAAGTAGCCCTGCTCATAGAGATCATCTTGGGCCTGCGGGCCCAAAATGATCTTATCGCCAATAAGCCGGCCTATTATTTCTTCGGACATTAGCAGGCGAGCTTGTTCGGCCAGAGGCCGTGCATGACGCCCAGGGATTTGTCCACCAGGCTGTGCACTTCCGCTGCCGGATAGCCAGCAGAGAGCAGATAGGATTCAACGTGATTGGGCACGGCGATGGACATCTGCTCCACCATGGAGACCGTCTGCAAAATGGTGTTGTCCCCCAGCTTGAAGGGAATGACGGCATCGGAGACGATCAGCTCGAAGATCTCCGGGCTGATGGGCCGCTCCACTGCCGAGAGGAAGGCCTCCAGGATCTCGCTGGTCCAATCATGCTTCTTGCCTTCATCCTGATAGGGCATGACCACGACCTCGCGGGTCTTGGCTAAATGCTCGACCAACTGCGCTGGGGTAACATCGCCCTTGAAGACCAGGTTCAGGAAGTTGGTGTGGGGCACAGTTGTGGGCACCTTGCTGGCGCGGACGACGAATTTGACCTCTTCGAAGACAGTTCCTGCGTCCGTGCCCTGGTGCCCGGCGCCCTTACCGAACTGGATGGCGCTGGGAGAGGCTTTGACCACTGTGTGCGGATCGCCATGCCGACGATCGATGTTGCCCAGAACGGCAGTCAGGCCCAGGGGCCGCGCCGCCAGAGCCAGACGGGAAAGGCCCGTGGTGTTGCAACTGGTGCACTGTACCAACCTGGGCTTGGCCTTCTGGAACATCTCGTAGTTCTCGAGACCAAAGAAGAACTCACGGGCGAAGTCGGCCTTCAGCTCATCCGAGATCTTCACTTTCCCGCTCTCTGCCAATCCCTTCTGAAGCTCGGGCCGATCCGCACCGCCCATGAGGGAGACAAAGCAGCCGTGTGAGAGGCCAGCCTCAACGTAGGGAAGCTCCTCATCGCCCGGAGCGCCCACCATCAAAAAATTTGATGCCGCAAAGAAGTCGTCATAGCCGCCCTCGATCTTGACTCCTGCCTTCTCCCAACTTCCTTTATCAGTCGTCTCGCTGACGAAAGCCTTTACGCCGAACAGCCGATTGAACTTGGATACAATTGACAGGGCCCGGCCATGGGGCTTTCTGAGCAGGACATTCAGGTCGCCCTCGATGCCGGCGGCCTTTTTGACCTGCGCCAAAGCCAAAAGAGTTCGCTTATTCTCTGTTCCATCAAAACCCACAAAACCAGCATTGGACTTCAAGCATCTTCACTTCCTGAATGGAAGTCTAAGTGACTATATTTTAATCTTTCCGGGACTGTGTTCCAGGTCTAAGATTCTATCGGCGACAAACCGGGCACTCTCTTCCAGGTTCATGCTCGTAGTATCAACTTCAATCTCGGGAGAGCGCGGCTCTTCGTAGGCCACGTTTACTCCCGGCACGGCGGCCTTCTCACCAGCCGCTTTCTTGTAGATGTTCTTGGGAGAGAATTTGGCCTTACGCTTCGCTTCCCTTTCCATGCACACAGGCAGAGGCGCTCGGATAAAGACCTCGGCAAAATTGGGGATCAGACTGCGGGCAAAATCGCGATAACGGCGTCTATTGGCGGTAGCATCTATGATGACGTTTATTCCCTCATCTGCCAAAAGCTTGGCCATATAGGCTAAGCTGGCATAAACGATATCTCTTTCTTCTTCTGTATATTTGGGCTCTGGAGTTATCGCTCTTCTGATCTCATCCAGTTGCAGAATCCTGGCGCGGATTCCCTTTTCCGATAGGAGCGTCAACACTTTCTCGGCGATGGTGGTCTTCCCGCAGCCTGGAAGACCCGTGAACCACATGACCCATACCATATTTGATAGAAATAGCGTCCTGAATAAAAAACCATTCCTTTGATATATTCTGAAATCGAACAAAAGATTAATATAAGAGTATCTGATATATAGACATGCAGCAAACTCTAATAGCCACTGCACACGGCTTTAAGTGAGGTTAAGAAATATGATAGAAAAGAGAAATTTCGCATTGCGGGACAAGGATGGAACTGAGATTGGCGTCTTTTCCGGAAAACAGCCCAGGCAAGCGGCCTTAAAGGCAGCAAACCGCGGCTTCACCGATATCAGGCTTCGGGAGAGAGGCACTAAAAAGGTGCATATATTCCAGGGTGAGCGAATACAGATGGCGAAGCCCGTCAATGCCCCCAGCTGGATGCCCGCCAATATCTGGAAGCCGAAGGTCAAGAAGCTGGGCGTGGAGACGCTGCAAGAGCTTTAATATAATTTTTAGATAAATGTTTCCAGTAATTATTTAATAAAAGCACTTGATTAAAAAATATAATAAAAGCTGAAGGAGATTCAGCCGAAAAGGGCGCCCAGGCCCTCTACACCGCTCTCCTCTGCTGCTTCCTTATCCTCTTCAGTCTCTTCTGCCTTGGCCTCGCCCTTGGCGGCATGGGCTGCGGCGACAGGGGCTATCGCTGCGGCGGCTATGGGCACTGCGGCTGCGGCAGAAAGGACCGTGGCGATGTCCACGCCGTCTAATGCGGCCACCAGGGCCTTGATTCTGACCTCGTCAGCGGCCACACCGGATGCCTCGACGACCTTCTTAATTCCATCCTCGTTAACGTCTTTGCCTGCGCTGTGAAGCAGTAATGCAGCGTATACATATTCCATTTGAATCGACCTCTTATCTAATTTATCCGAAGAGAGCACCTAGTCCCGCAGCGGTGTCTCCTTCGTCTTTCTTCTCTTCTTTCTCTTCCCGGGCCTTCGCGGAGGCCGGAGCTGTGGCGGCAGCAGGGGCTGCCTCTCCACTGGCCAGGCGAGCGATGGCTCGGGCATTGGCAGCTGCCCTGGCTAAAACCATCTCCATCATGCTGGGCACGGGTATTCCCGCTTCCAGTACCAGGGCTCTGGCCTTGGTCTGAGCCTTCTGCAGCATGGGTCCGATGGTCTTATGCGTAGCATAGCCAATCTCAACAGCAAAGCCGAATGCTTTGGCAGAAGCCGCGAACAGCTCTGAGATCTGTGCCTCCACATTGATGGAAAGATCCCTGGCCTTAAATATCAAGCCACCCTCGTAGGCCGCTCGTAGTTCCAGGCCCACGTTTCTGGGGAAGATCTCCATGGTCTTCAAAATGTCCGCCGTCTTGGCAGCAACAACCTCTCCCTCTTTGGCTAAAGTGATCTTCTGGTTGATGACCACCTTTCCACCTTTAATGGCGGCAGGGATGCCGGCTGCCTGAAGCTTGCCGACCATGGGTCCCGGCGAGAACGAAGTCTCTCCAGCCTCAATAACTATGTCTTTGGGAGCACGTGCGCCGGCCTTGATGGGCATGGGCTGTTTGCCCTTCTCCAAGAGACTGCGAAGCTTGAAGGGATTATCATTGCTGAAGATCAAAGCAGTCTGATCTTCAATGAAATTTGCCAGCGGTCTGATCTCCGGGGCGGAGGCCTCCAGGGCGCGGCGAGCAATGGTGTTTCTCACCATTCTTATCTCGACATTGCCTCTGAGACTGCCTCGCATCTGCTGCATATTGTCGGCAGGGATCTCGCGCACGCCTACAACACCGACAACGCGGCTTTTTTTAATCATTTCGACAAGCTCTTCTACATCCTTAACCTTCCACTCAGGTATGTGGGCAGTGTGACGAGTCTCTCCTGCCATTTAAATCACCTTTATGGAAGGCCCCATGGTGGTCTTGACGTAAACCGACTTCAGGTTATGTTTACCATCCTTGAGGGTCTGCTCGAGCTTGACGACGACCGCTTCAATGTTTTCGGCCAGCTCTTTGGTATTCATATTTCTGTTCCCAACAGTCAGGTGGAAGGTCGGCTTGTCCCGAGACCTGATCCTGATCATGTTCTTGAGCCTCTGTACCTGTGGGGTTATGTCCTGTGTGGGCGGCAGAGGTGTGGGCATCTTGCCCCTCTTGCCGAGAATGGAACCCAGGCTCTTACCTATGACGGGCATGAACTGAGTCTCTGCTATGAAGAACTTATACTCGTCTGCCAGTTTGCGCACAGCTCTCTTATCTCCGGCGAGCTCTTTGATCTCGTCCGCGGATATAACCCGGTCTGCGCCGGCGCTTTTGGCTCGCAAGGCAGTCTCTCCGGCAGCGAATACAGCGATCTTGGTCGGTTTGCCAAGCCCGTGGGGTAGGATAACCTCGGCATCGACTCTGTTTCCCGGCTGGGCGAGGTCGATGTTATGAAGGTTAATAGCCAGATCCACGCTCTCGCTGAACTTTCTGGCAGGTGCCTCAGTGATAGCCTGTTTAACGGCTTCTTCTATATCCATTTCAATCCTCCGTAGTCTACGACTCTATGGTCTTCTACGGCTTCTCAAAAAAGAGAATTAGAATTCAGATAATAATATCTCATCGTATTTGCCGCTGGCTATAGCCAGTTGAGCCTCTTTGCTCTGCATACCATCAATGGTCGCGCCTACAGACCCTGCTGTGCCGATGACCTCGCTGGCCGCTTGCTTCAGGGTCTTGGAGAGAAGGCCTTTTCTCTTGATGTTTACAATCTTGAGGACCTGCTCCATTGTGAGGTTCCCGACTATTGTGTTGTCGCCAGTACCCTTCTCTACGCCCATCTCCTTGATAATCAGGGCTGAGGTAGGAGGCGTTCCAACTTCGATCTCGAATTCG
Organism: Methanothrix sp.; assembly: GCA_026394505.1. Taxonomy (GTDB): domain Archaea; phylum Halobacteriota; class Methanosarcinia; order Methanotrichales; family Methanotrichaceae; genus Methanothrix. Next base: position 797 of record JAPKYC010000014.1, on the reverse strand, counting down.
GTTCTGGACTTCACCTTGATTTTAACAGGAACTTGCATTCCATTGAGATCTTTGGTCTGCTCATTGATCCTGGCAACCACCTGGGCTACATTTACGCCCAGCGGTCCTAGGGCCGGGCCCAAAGGTGGCCCCGCGCTGGCCTTTCCGCCGGGGACCAATGCTTCTACGACATTAGCCAATACTTGTCACCTCTAAGTTTCATCTTTACTGAGCACGCGCACGTGATCTCCCCGTACAGTGATGGGGATGGGCACCATAGCTTCAAAGAGTTCCACAGTTATCTCTTCCTTGGCAACGTCCACGCGTTTGACCCTTGCCTTTTCACCCTTGAACGGCCCGGATATGAGCTCGATGATGGCCCCTTCATTAATTCCGATTACTGCCGGCTTGGGGGTGAGAAAGTGCTCAACCTCTCCGATGTTGGAGGCCCCTTTTATCACAGAGCGTGCGTGGGGTATTCCTTGAATTGCCTGATCTACGATCTCAGGAGCTGGTGATTCCACAAGAACGTAGCCTTTCAGCACATCTGGTACCAGCAGTGCCCTTATATCATACTTTTCCTTGCGTGCTATCTGGGCGATCATGTTGGCCACCGATCGTTCTTGATTCGCCGTGGTCTTCACAATATATATGCTGGTCTCGGACATTCCGCCCCCTTAGACGAAGGCCGTGTATAAAAAGGTTTGTAATACCATGGAAATCTCTTTATACTATAAACGGAGGTGTTTCCAAGGGGTGAGTATCTTAAATGAGTGGCAGGACTGATCAGCTTCGGGACCTCGTTATGAAGATTGGCG
>JAPKYC010000213.1 GCA_026394505.1 Methanothrix sp. | reverse complement strand
GGTGGAGGATCACGACATTCTCAAGGGCGAGGATGCCACCATCATGGACTTTGCCCTGATCAAGTTCCGGATGGGCGACCGAGTTTTGCCCTGCGCCACCTTAAGGCCGGAGACGGTCTTCGGTGTGACCAACCTCTGGCTCAACCCGGATGTAAATTATGTTCTGGCCAAAGTGAACAAAGAGACCTGGGTGGTATCCAAAGAAGCCTATGAAAAATTAACCTTCACGGACAGGACGGTGGCCTTGGCCGGGGAGATCTCGGGAAAGGAGCTGATCGGCAAGACAGTCACCAATCCGCTCACAGGTACAGAGGTTCCTGTGCTGCCCGCCGCATTCGTGGAACCGGACAACGGCTCGGGCATCGTCATGTCCGTTCCGGCTCATGCGCCTTACGATTATCTGGCCCTCAAGGATCTGTACGACAAAGATCTCTCCGAGTTTGGCATCACCGAGGATCTGCGGGCCATCAAATTCATCTCCCTGATTGAGTCGCCTGGATATGGAGAGCTGCCCGCTGTTGAAGCCGCAAACGAGTTGAGGGTCTTGGACCAGAACGATCCTCATGCGGAAGAGGCCACCAAGATGGTCTACCGGCGCGAGTTTCACAACGGCGTTCTCAAGGCCAACACAGGAAAGTATGCGGGCATTGCCGTCAGCAAGATCAAGGACGTTCTACTGGCTGATCTGATCGAGCAGGGCATGGCCGAGATCTTCTATGAGTTTTCCGAGATGCCGGTCATCTGCCGCTGCGGCACACGCTGCGTCATCATGATGGTGCGGGACCAGTGGTTCCTGGAGTACTCCGATGCGGAGTGGAAGGCCAATGTGCTGCGCTGCCTGGCGGGCATGAAGATCATACCCGAGGAGTTTCGGGTGGAGTTCATAAACAAGGTGGACTGGCTCAAGGACAAGGCCTGCGCGAGGCGTAAGGGCCTGGGCACGCACCTTCCCTGGGACAAGGAGTGGCTCATCGAATCGTTGGGCGACTCGACCATCTACATGGCCTACTACATCCTGGCCAAGTACGTAAACGCCGGGATGAAGATCGACCAACTGCCGCCGGAGTTCTTCGATTACATCTTCATGAATAACGGCGACGCCGCCAGCATTGCGGCCCTCACCGGCGTGCCCCAGGAGACCGTGCAGAAAATACACGACGACTTCGCTTACTGGTATCCGGTAGACCTGCGCACCTCAGGAAAGGACCTCGTCGCCAATCACCTGCTCTTCTTCCTCTACCATCACGTGGCCATCTTCCCGGAGAGGCTGTGGCCGAAGGCTATCGCAGTCAACGGCTTCGTATCCCTGGAGGGGAAGAAGATGTCCAAGTCCAAGGGGCCGATTCTGACGCTGCGCCAGGCAGTGGCCGAGAACGGAGCGGATGTGACGCGCCTCTACATTTTGGGCAATGCTGAAGGGACTGCGGATGTGGACTGGAGAAATGATGCGGTAGAGGCCACCTATGCTCATCTGGAGAGGTTTTACAATTTAGCCCGCGAGATTCTGGCCGACTGCAGCATAGATGAGTCCGCCGAAAAGACGCTCATCGACCGCTGGATGCTCTCCCGGCTACAGAGGCGCATCGCTGAGGCCACGCAGGCCATGGAGGCAATCCAGACCCGAAGGGCGCTGCAGAGCGCTTTTTATCTGCTCTTCAACGATCTGCGCTGGTACCAAAGAAGGGGCGGAAAGAACCAGCTCCGGACGGTCCTGTCGGCCTGGGTGCGCATGATGTCGCCATTCACGCCGCACGTTTGCGAGGAGCTGTGGGCAGCGGGCTTGGGCGAGGGCTATGCCTCCTTGGCGGCCTGGCCGGCGGCTGATGCCTCTCTCATCGATCCGCAGGCAGAGAAGGCGGAGGATCTGCTGGAGCGGACGCTCAAGGACGTGCAGGAGATTGTGAGCGTTACCAAAGCCACGCCCACCAAGATCACGCTCTACACTTCGCCTGCCTGGAAGAGGAATATGCTGTACCTCGCTGTTCAGGCGGCCCAGGGCGGCAAGCTGGACATGGGAGCGCTCATGAAGCAGGCCATGGCTTCGCCCTCTATTTCGGAGCACAAAAAGGATGCGCCCAAGTATGCCCAGAAGCTGGCCAAGGCGGCCCACTCGCTCTCGGCTGAGGCGCTGGGGCTGGATGAGTTCGAGACGCTCTCCAGAGAGAAGGCATACCTGGCTGCGGCCATGGGCGTGCCGGTGGAGATCCGCTCGGCAGACGAGGCGGGGGAGGACCCCAAGGGCAAGAGCAAACAGGCGGAACCGGGGAGGCCGGCGATTTATATCGAGTGAAAGGATGGGCTGAGTCTTGAAGAAAAGCGAATCAGTGACGAAAATGAGATGAGGGCAATGAAGGGGGAAAAATCATTCGCCCTGGATCTCAGCAGGGGAGCTAGCAAGGCCCTTGATAAATTAGGAACAAGGACTGCGAAGAAGGTCATAGAAGCCCTGCGGGAGATCCAGAAAGATCCAATTAGACCGCGGTCGAAGGCTGATATAATCAAGATAAGGGGGCGGAAGGAACCTCCAGCATATCGACTGAAGTTTGGTCAGGTGCGAATTGAGTACCTTATCTACGAAGATGAAGCTCGGATTCATGTTGAACGGATCTTCAAGAGAAAGGGAGACTCCGACTACAGGTGAAACAATAAATAGTTGCGGCGTTCAATTAGAGGATAGAGATGAGAAGCGAATTACTACCGGCCAAAGATGAGCCTTTCACAGAGGATGAACTTGAGGATCTGGAAGAGGGCGAGGAATCAGAATCCTCTGATCTACTTTGGGAGAGCGCCAGGAAGCATAGGAAAGAAGCCGTGAGCCTGGATGAGTATTGCCGTCGAAGGGGAATTTAGAAAGTAGACAGAGCACCGCACTAGCTCTCGGCGGAGGCGCTGGAGCTGGACGAGTTCGAGACGCTCTCCAGGGAGAAGGCGTACCTGGCTGCGGCCATGGGCGTGCCGGTGGAGATCTACTCGGCAGACGAGGCGGGAGAGGACACCAAGGGCAAGAGCAAACAGGCGGAGCCGGGGAGACCGGCGATTTATATCGAGTGAAGGTAAGCTGCAGACCGGTTGGCCTCGGGTGCTGAGCCTGGGGCCGACGGAATTTAACCGCAGAGACGCAGAGCGCACAGAGAACGAACACGGAGACGGCGGTTCAAATAGGCGCTGGAAAAGATGTTGCAAGGCGGATGAGCCGGGGGCGGACCCAAGGGCAAGAGCCGTCAGGCGGTGCCGGGGCGATGGCGATTTATATCGAGTGAACTTGTTAGAGTCGTAGGTATTTGCATTTAGGGCATGCTGTTATGCAGATTATCCTCACTAGTCCATAATTATTATTAAATAATAAGAAGATAAGGACCATAAATTGAATTCGTAGATTGGAGGGCATAATTTGGCTGATGAGGAACTGCAAGCATGCAGAAAAATACTAAAAGGTTATAAACATAAAGCCCAACTATTGAGGCAGATTCATTCAGATCTCTATTCAAAATATCAAAAGCGGAGCAATTTATTAAATGCAGGCAGCATAATTCTAACTACATTAATTACTATTATATCGGTGGGAACTATATCAAATTTTTTTAATTTTCTGAATTATTATGCTAAGATGAATATTGATATAAATTTTGCCAATAGTCTTTTTTCAGGAGTTTTAGCATTGTTCGCATTTATTGCCCTGTTTATATCTTTAGCTGATCTAATTTTGGGTTGGCGAAATAAGTACTTAACTCATGAATCTGGTGTTAAACTTATGACAGGTTTTATTACATCCGCCAGAGAAATCGAAGACATGATAGAAAAAAAATCACTTAATGATAAGCAGGCCGAATTTAAGATTGAAGAACTGAAAAATAGGTATGAGCTAATGGGTGAAATGCTACCATTGACTCCAGACCAGGATTTCCTGGATTCTAAACGAAAGTATCTTATAAAAAGAAAAATAAGTGAGCGGATGGATTGCGAACCATGCATTAATATTAGTTTAAAAGATTATATAAAATATTGCAAGAAAACTAATAAAGATACAACAATTTCAGACTTATTTAAGTGAAACGGCGGCGGCGCACCCCGATGCAAGCATCGGGGCATCCAAGGCGCCGCCGCATGAATGTGGAACCAGGTTAAGCAGATCCAAACCTAGGTTGAATACGTATGCCCTTTATCCCCGATGCCAGCATCGGGGTATTGAGATAAAAATAAAAATTATATCATTTAAAATTTAAAAAATATGTCCAAATAGTCCTTTTCAATAGTAGCAAATCTCCACAGAACGATATCTACTACAGGTATACTATCACCGCTCAATTGGGAGACATATCTGCAAAATAATTGAACATCTGAATATCCAACCGCGTTAGCAATCCTTACAAGATGTCTGTCTGGTTTTGCAACTTGTATTCCAATATTTTTCGCCAAATGATAAGCTGTCGTCGGACCAATATAGGGAAATTGCTGTAGAACTGAAATAGGTTCTTTAATGATATTTATTTTAAAATCATTAAAATCTAATTCGCTAATCATCTCTGCCGCAAAAATTATTGCAGAAATTTTAGATTTATTATTAAAATATTTAATTGCGTTGCCATAACATTCTTCCTTATTTTCAATAATTACCTTGGAGGAAGCCCAATAGAAAAAGCATTTAGAAATATTGCCAAATATTTTACGTATGATGCTCTCTTTCATTCCAGAACACAAGACCACCCAAGAGAGCTCCTCCAAGAAAGAGCTTTCATTTAAATCATCAAAACAAAGAGAGGATTGCCATGAAATTTCATCTAAATATCCTTCTCTGATGACAACATCTTTAATAAAAAAATATTTTGAGGCAAGATCATCTGATCTAGGTGCCAAGGATCTCTTTCCATCTTGACAGATCTCCAGTCTCATCTGCATCTCTCATCCCTCTAAATACTATATCCAGAGTTGCGCTTATGCTTAACCGCTTATTCGAGTTTTCAGGCCCCAAATCATCATCAACATTTAAAGACTGTTTAGTCCTATCTTTTATCGGTTCTCTAATTATACCTTTCGCTTTTTCAAAGAAATACTTTAGCATGGCTTTTGGGGTCCTGGGTGCATCCTCTGGATAGGCTTTGAAAACTTCAATCGCTATAGATTCTATGTGGTATCCTTTCAATTGCTGAGATTCGGGAAGTTGAGAATTGACTCCTTTAACTAATTTTATAAGGGGGATCACCTTTCCGCCATTTAATTGGTTTATTTCCGTTAAGCGTTCCGCGAATCTATCAGGTCTAATAACTTTCGACCAATGATCGCCTTTTTCGGCTGCAATTTTATATCCATCTCCACTTTTTATCGCAGGCAATAGCTGGATTATCTTACCATCAGAGAAGGTTACGATCACAGCAAGAGTACCTACACTAACGTCTTCTATATCTCTGAATCGCATTTCTCTGATTCGTTTCATAACCTCTTCCAAGGCCCCTCTTGGAGAAAGACTGGATAAATCGCATTTATTGACCAGTACTAAGACATCAACATCGCTTAAACCGTCTACATATGTATGTTTCTTTACTGAGCCACCAAATCTTAGATCAATTACTCCACCAAATTCATCTTCGAGAAGATCTTTGATTTTTTCAAGGTGCGCTTGTATGGCCTCATTATCTCTATCGTTATATTCCGCTAATAGATCACTGATTATATCTGCGACTTCCGTCTCAAACAGCTCATAGCTGGTTTTTTCCTTAAGTTCCGCATTGTATTTATTGTATTCTGATCTTGATATATTAAAATTTCCACCACTAGCGCCCATTAATCTCACCACCGATTTTATCCATCAAATCTTCATAAGAGGTTTTATAAAAATCTGGATTTGGTCCTAAGAATCTATAATCGCACGTTGACTGAAATTTTCCTAGATTCATATTTAACCTACGAATATATTGATAATTCTTGGCTATATTCATCGCCCATATTTGATCCATATTTATATGAATACCATCATTAATTGGGCCAAAACTATCAATGTATAATGTATTACCTCCTGAGAAAATAAAACGTATCCAGGCCAATCCATCGAATATGTCTGCACCGGACATGTAATACAGAGGAGTTGTTACAGGGTCCAAACTACCAAAGACATGAATTGGAATACTTATTCCGTTATGATCCATTTCTAATCTAATCTTCGCGATCGCAATCATTCTATCGAGAACAGATGACCCCAATTCTTTTTCGGTGAAACCTATGATATCAAAGGGACTCAAAGCATCCACGTTTTGAATTAAGCTCCGGATATCAATTCGATTGGAATCAATTGATTCCGGTTTAATTAATAGTTCTTTAATTATACCTTCTTTCTCTCTAAACGTTTTTCTCGCATGTTTAACCTGTTCCTCGATAGGTCCTCTTTCGGAAGGATGGTCATAGCTAATTACTACTTTCGGTGGCGAAATCTCTAAACTTGCTATGGTTTGTGAATGCAGATCTCTATTCCATTCGCGAGGGTCGGGTCGATATAAACCCATTTCAGAAAGCTCGTTATTCTTTGCACATTCGTATCCGCCGCTATCAATGAATACTAAGCTAGAAGAGGGGATTGAAGGAAAATTTTCGGTATAATGTATATCATAGGCGCTTTATTAGTTCTGCTCGATATAGATGGAACTAACATAGGGGTAGTTCCCACTTTTACGCCATTATCCAATCGCAGACTTAATTTTCTAGCAAGCATCATTTAGGGCACCTCTATCAAGGCAAGATAGACACTTACCGCATGGAATATCTGTACCGTTTTCGCAACTATATGTTAAATGAATAGGTAATCTATTATCCTTAAAATAATTAAAAATCATTCTCTTATTCCACCTAAGGAATGGTGCAGACAAAATTACTCGGCCATCGAAATATCCTTGTAAAATTCTATTCATCTCTTTTATAAATGCCTCGGAGCAATCATAATATGTCGTTCCAGAATGGACCCCAATCGATATTAAACCAGTTATCTTTGGATCTGCAAGAAGAGCTGACAATACTAAAAATGCGTTTCGACCTTTGATCTCGCCCGGTAAAAAATCTTTTTCGCATTCGAATTTGCAGCATTTAAAAGAAACTCCAAAATAAGATGCGATATTGCTTGCACTTTGAAATTCATTTTTGCCAGCTCGTTGGCCATAATCGATAAATAGTGTTCGTACTTGAAAACCTAGATTAATATAATAGTAAATGCAAGCTGTAGAATCTAATCCGCCACTCAATAGTACTAAAGCAAAAGGATCATCTGATTTATTGACTGGCATCAATATTTGGTAAAAACATCAAAGGATATAAACATTTTCTTCTACTATTTAATTTATCATAACTATTATCTTACTGACGGCATCAATATCTTCTTTTTGTTGCTCCTCGTTGTTCTCTCGGGCCACCGAACGGGCGAGCATGCGGACACGCCCGACAGGTAGCCCCGCAAGCCCGGACGGCCCGGCCCACAGGCGGCGAGCCACGAGCGCAGCCGCTTGCCAGGCAGCAATCACGGTCGATGGGCTGCCCGGCGCTGCTTCCGGTAGCCCGCAATGATCACTAAGCCGGAGACTGCATCGGATCTCTCTGCCAAAAAGTCTCTGTGCGTCCTCTGTGCGCTCTGTGCCTCTGTGGTGAGATCGTTAGTTGTTCGGTTATAATTGTCAGCTAATAATAATAGCAAACACCTATCGCTTTCCAAAATCTCGCGCCCGGTAAGTTGCCCAGACCTTCTCCTGATCAACCTGATATCACGCCCGACCGGCCTCCTGCCCACTTGCACGAGCACTTGCCAGGCAAGCCAGCCCGCCCTGACGACAGCGCCGCCCAGGCTGGGCCCACAGGCGGCGGCCACGAGCAGCAGCCGGGACCCGAGCGCCGGCAGCAATCACGGCCCCGCGGCTACCGGGCGCTGCTTAAATAGACTGCAGAAAAGGAATCCAGCGTTTACACACTTACATCCACAGAAGCCGCTGTTGTAGTTGGTTCGGGGATGCAGAGGCGTTCGGCCTTCAACCCTTCCAGGTGAAATTCTATTGCCTCTTTCATCAGCACCAGCGTTTCTTTTTTCGTTGGACCGGTGGCTATGACGCCGGGCAAATCCGGACAATAGGCCGCGTAATTATTTTCAGCCTTTTCAATGATAATCAGATACTCAGTCATCTTTCCCAATCTCCTTATGACCACTTTGTTTCAATATGCTATTCAAGGTGCCCCTTGGTACTTCATCGTCCAAATTCCCTGAGATGGTAACTAATCCTCTCTTAAAATGATGCTTATACTGCCTGTGACTGCCTCTTGTTCTATCAAGGAACCATCCATCCTCTTCTACCAGCTTAATGACGGCTCTGACTTTCAATTGTAAGCCTCAAATGATATAACCAATCTACCTTATAATTAATCTCTTTGGATATGTATCGTAAGGCGCCTAACCCAATATCTAAAGGTTGCCAGCCAGCCCTCCGAAAAACTGCTTGGCTTGCAGACATGCGTCATTTTACACATAGGCCCGCTCGGACGACATGGCCGCCCAAGCTGGGCTCACAAGCGGCGGCCAATGAGCGCAGCCGGACCCCGAGCGTCGGCAGCAATCACGGTCGAGCGGCTGCCCGGCACTGCTTCCGGTCGCCCGCAAGAATCGCAAAGCTGGAGGACCACCACGAATCTCTTTGTGCGTCCTTTGTGGGCTTTGTGCGCTTTGTGGTTTGGTCCGCAGTTGCAGGATATAATTATCAGTTAATAGTAATAGCGAATCGAAGACATTGCTTCCCAAATCCCGCGCCCGGAGAACTGCCCTTGCCAGAGGCAGGCTCTTCTGGCTCTCAGGCCCGACCGTCCTCCCGCGCCCCAGAACGAGCGCGCTTGTCAGGCAATCCAGCCCGCCCGGACGACTTCGTCGCAATCCCGCATGGCCCGGACAGCATGCGAAGGCCACGAAGGCAGCCGGGACCCGAGCGCCGGCAGCTACCACGGTCGATGGGGCTGCCCGGCGCTGCTTCCGGTAGCCCGCAATGATCACTAAGCCGGAGACTGCAATGAGATTTCTTCTTTGGTCGTTTGGTTTATGATTGCTTAATCATTTCTATCAAGGCATCCTCTGAAATACCATTCCAGATGGATACCTGAGATAAAATGTCGTTTAGTGTACCCTTCGCCAGCTCGTCGTGCAATGGAACCGTGATATTATGATCTCCTGCGGCAGTTTCTTTTTTCAGCCTGACGTGACTTCCTCTCTGCCGAATGATTTCATAGCCCAGTCGAACGAGCACTTTGAGGAGCTTCTCGCCGCTAACAACCGGACGCTTTCGCAAGAGGCTGCACCTCAAATTCAGAAATCGATAAGATCTTCAGCTCTTCTCCAGATTCAAGAATATCTTCAAAATGCAGACTAGTTGCCTCTTTTATATTTTCAGTTAGCTCATCAAGGGTTTTTCCTTGTGTGAATATCCCGACACTTATTCCACGAGCGCACCAGTTCTCTCCATCAAAGTAAACCTCAAACTTCACAAGCAACCAAACCACAGCTTTTTTCTGCTATGATTATTGCCACTGCTTAATATTTGTATGCTCCGGGGACTGGATTTGATGGACCGTTGAATTCCGTTAAGCTCGACTCCAGCTCTTCATGACTTCAGGCCCGCCCGGCCTCCTGTCCCCCTTGCACGATCGCTTGCCAGGCAAGCCAGCCCACCCTAACGACAGTGCAGCAATCCCGGACGGCCCGGCCCACATGCGGCGGCCACGAGCGCAGCCGGGACCCGAGCGCTGGCAGCAACCACGGCCCTGCGGCTGCCCGGCGCTGCTGCCGGTAGCGCACAAGTATTGCTTAATCGGAGATTCTCCTACAAAATGATCTTATTCCCGCCTGTCAGTCCTTGAGGCGTCTTCCAGCCATTTTTCAGGGCTCATCGCTAGCACTGATTCCGGACAGCGCTCTAACATCTCTTCATCCCATGTGTAGTCCCGAAAGTATTTCGCACCTGCTCAGATTCCATTTCGTGTGAATAATTCATACTTCCTCTCATAGTCCAAATAACCTGTGGCCAATAGCAAAGTACATCTCCAGGCGCATCTTTCTTCTGAATGCCCGTTCA
>JAPKYC010000180.1 GCA_026394505.1 Methanothrix sp. | reverse complement strand
AACTTTTGCTTCTGCAATTGGAGAAATTTAGAAAAATTTCTCTAGCGGACGGACAGATAATTGACACTGAAATGACAAAAAAACAGAGGGAAATTATTCAGGCGCTAAACTTGTGCGCCTGAACTTTCGGGAGGTTAGGTTTGGAAAGAGATGAGCTTCACCGGGTGCTCGCCATCTGCAGGAGCAATAGGCTTTCGATAAAGATAGCTGCCTACCTCATCGAAAATTTGAATGAAATAGAATCAGGCAAATGGAAGCAATACACTGTAAACCTCTCACATGAAAAATATCAAGAAAACAGGATGGGATGATTACCAGCATCCCTCTATTTCTGCATCTGCCTTTTTATGAGCAGACATTACGACGGGATCTTTAGCGCTATCTATTGCACGATCAGGATCTCTGGCATGACGATCTATATCAAGATCTTCTCGTATTCGAGCTGCTCTTTGGGAACCGGCTCTTTATCCTCATCCGGATAGCCGAAGGCGATCATGGACTCCACACTCAAATTCTCAGGAAACCCGAGCACTTGCTTGACGTATTCCTCTGAGGAGAGATTGCGGCTGTGCATTCTTTCTCTGATCTGGATCCAGCATGAGCCAAGACCGAGGCTGCAGCCTGCAAGCTGCAGGATAATAGAGGCAATGGAGCAGTCCTCCACCCAGACATCCGACTCATCTCGCGCTGCGCAGACAACCACACCCAGGCGTGCTCCTTTCAGGAAACTTGAGCCGCTCTCTTTGGCTCTTGACAGCTCCTCCAGCGTTGCTTTGTCAGTGATAAAGAGAAATCGCCAGGGGTTGATGCCGCGAGAGGAGGGGGCGCGCAAAGCGGCCTCCTTTATCAGTTCGATCTTCTCTGATTCTATCTCCCGGTCCTCATATCTTCTGATGCTGCGCCTGCTTCTTAAAATGTCGAGCATAATGATCCTCTTTTTTTGCCGCTAACTGCTTTATTCTTCTCCGTTCTTTCCTCAAACCGGGTTTGTTGAGTAGCAGGAGACGGGCCGGTTGAATACGGTATTGATGATGATCTTGCGTTTGGGCATTTTGGCAAAGCTGTTTGTCAGTATTTTATATTGATTGGTCGCACCAACCTCGACAGCCTTGGGCCGCGGCGGAGCATAAACCGCCGTGCCGTTTATATTGCCCCGCGGGGTGTAGTCGCAGACCAAAATTTCGTATCCGCTGGAGTTGGCCTTTGCGCATCCCACTTCGGTCGTTTCCTGCCAGATCATTTGAGTGTAATGGCTTACGGCCCCGGGCGATCCTGTGGCGCTGACTGAAGGATACTCTCCATTGATGAAACTCTTTTTTTCTTCGCCCCATTGGTCAACCATTTGGGTGAGATTCCTATGCAGGCTCGTTGTCGCAAGAGCTAAATTTTGCCCGAAACCGGACTTCGGACAGTGCTTTTGCCGTCCCAGGGGCAGAAAGTTTGCGGCATTATAATCGGCGCACTCTTGGGCCTGATGGGAGAGGTTCTCGGACCAGTTTAGGGCAATGACATTTACCTCGGCACGATATCGATTTTGCGCGGCAAGAATCTCCTGTTTTTCATTGGATTTGAGTTCCGCTTCCACCGTGGCAACCAGCAGAGCCGACAGCATGAATAGAAGAATGAGCATCTTTTTCCTATGCATTTCAACACCTTATTGGGATTGTCCCAGGGACAGAACTATTTTGGTGGGAGGATATGTAAGCAGCGGTTACTATGATGATATAAAATTACTCTTGATGCTCCCGGCTGCCAGCATTCCTGTAGAAAATGCCGCTTGCAGGTTATAGCCTCCTGTATCCCCGTCCACATCCAAAACCTCGCCCACCAGATACAGTCCTTTAACCAGTCTGGACTGCATGGTTTTGGGATTGACCTCTATCGTTTCCACTCCACCTCTGGTAACCATGGCCTGGTTATTGCCGCAAAGATCGGATACGACCAAAGATAGACCGGTCAGATTGTCAATCAATCGATTTCTCATCACCCGGGTCAATTGAGCCATTTTCAGGTCGGAGGCCATCCCCGAGACCTCCAGCATTCTCTTTATCAATCGAAGAGAGAGTGGCACACAAGGAGGCACAAAGCGAGGCAGATCCTCCAGCACAGACAATAAGCTCCTTCCTCCATCCTTTTGGGCCCTGTCTACGAGCCATTTCTCCAGTGCCTCTCGTTTGTCCTCAGGCACAAAAGAGAGCTTCAAAACGTCTCCTGCCCTAATATATCTGGATTGGTCGAGAATTCCCGGCCCGGAGAGCCCTTGATGGGTAAATAGAATATCGCCCCGATGCTCTCTGATTTTTGCATGACGATAAAGCAAGATCTTCATATCCGGAAATGAGAGCCCGGCCAGCTCAGAGAAAGGATAATCCTTTATGAGAAGAGGGGTTAGAGCCGGCCCAATCTCGGTTATGCGGTGGCCGAGAATGCCGGCAAACCTATAGCCGTCTCCGCTCGAGCCGGTGGCTGGATAGGAGCATCCTCCTGTGGCTATTACCAGCAGTCTGCTGCGATAGCATCCACCTTTGCAGCCCACTAGAAAACCATCCTTATTCCTGGCGATAGACTTGACAGCCTGGTTGCACTTAATGACTACCCCCAATTCCCTGCATTGTTCAATCAAGATATTCAGCACGTCCCTGGCCTGCAAAGTCTCTGGGAATATCTTATCCCCCTTTTCCCGGATCATGCCCAGTCCCTTTCCTTTAAAGAAGGTGATGAGATCTTTATTTGTGAAGCCGAGAAGAGCCGGGCGCAGGAATCTGCCATGATCTCCAAAATGATCAAGAAAGCCCTGAATATCGCCATCGTGAGTTATATTGCAGCGTCCGGAGCCCGATATCAGGAGCTTATGCCCTGGGGAATTCTTTTTTTCCAGAATCAGGATCTTTTTGCCCTTCTGCATGGAGTTTATGGCGCAAAAAAGCCCGGAAGGCCCGGCTCCGACGATAATCAGATCGTAATGGCAATGGCTATCTTCGGGTCCAGGCAAACGCTCATTCATCTTGCCAGCTTCAGGTACATCATCCAGCTTGCGGCAGGCCTTTTTATGGAGCTTTGCCAAAGGAACCCCTTTATTGTCTTTTTCTCAATTATTTCGATCCTGATTACTAAAAAGCTTAACTAATCTTAAATAGCTTTACTTGCTCTATGGTAATGATAACGATATGCTAAAGATTACTCCCTATCTTGGAATCATGGTGCTGATAGTATCCATAGGCGGCATATTTTACCCCAGGCTTGGCTACTTCCTCTTGCTGGTCTTTGCCGGCCTGATGATCATTGCTCCCTTTCGAGGACGCTGGTTTTGCGGAAATCTCTGCCCGCGGGGAAGCTTTGTTGATTTCTGGCTGGCCCCCCTGAGCCGAAAGTTGAGAATACCGCCTCTTTTTCGGAGCATGTGGCTGCGAGCCCCCATCTTCGTTGCGCTCATGGGATTTATGGTCTTTCGCATTATACAGACGGAGGGCATAGTGGACAAAATCGGAATGGTCTTTGTTACGCTTTGCATTCTTACCACATCAATTGCTATTCTCTTTGGCGTAATCATAGCCCCGCGGGCCTGGTGCTCTTTCTGCCCCATGGGAACGCTGCAAAGAGCAATGGGTGGCAAGAATACCAGCTCAAAGTGGACGCTGAGAAATGCATCGATTGCGGCAAGTGCCAGAAGGTCTGTCCAATGCAGCTTCCCGTAAACGAGATCCTGGACAAACCGGACTGCATTAAATGCGCCAGATGCGTGGAGGCTTGCCCGAGGCAAGCATTGAGTTTCTAATTATGAGAATCCTGATACCTCTGGCAGAGGGCTTCGAGGAGATCGAGGCGGTAAACGTCATCGATATTTTGCGGCGGGCTGATGTGGATGTAGTCACGGCGGGATTGAAGGAGGGCCCAGTGGTTGGCTCTCATAAAATTAGAGTGCTGCCGGACACCACCCTGGAAAAAATCGACTATCGGGACTTTGACGGGCTGGTCTTGCCCGGCGGAGCACCGGGCTTTATCAACCTGGGAAATGATGAGCGCATCTTAAACATGGCACGCGAGATGGATCGGGCGGGAAAGGTTGTCGCGGCGATATGCGCTGCTCCCTCGGTTCTCATCAAGGCCGGGGTTTTACAGGGCCGCAGGGCTACAGTCAGCTCATCCGGAAAGGCCCAGGTGGAGGCCTGCGCCGAATTTAGCGAAGAGCGGGTGGTGGTGGACGGCAACATCATCACCAGCCGCGCTCCGGGGACGGCTCTGGAGTTCGCCTTGAAGCTGGTGGAGGTGCTGGTGGGAAAGGAGAAGATGATGGAGGTCAAGGCGCAGACGATGGCCATATGCCAGGGGGATTAGGCGAATCCTAAGAACCGGCTCATCGCCTGGCGATAGTTCTGTGGTTGGATTTCGTAATCCACGGATTTAATTATCGCTAACATCTACGACTGAACCATAGATCCCCCAGCACTATCCACCTGGCAGAGACCGTCGCCGAGCTGGAGGCGCTTATGCCTGTGCTATCAGCGATGACGTGCCACCTACAACGTCGTCTTCAATTCGAGTCTTGTCTCCTCCTTAAATAGGCCTGGGTCAGCTCATAAAGTATATGCCTATCGCTACCACCATAAAAGAAATGCCCTTTTGTTTCAATGAACACCAATCCGTTTTTTCGTTCATCGCTTTTGCCAGCTTTGGCATGAGAATTCCCAGGCCCAGGATGAGGAGCACAGTCATGACGGGCTGAAGTGCTCCTACGCTTGATACCAGGGAAACCGATCCGATGGCATAGGCGAAGATGGAGAAGATGATCCCCAGAAATTGGAATGTCTCCTCAGAGATCAAAGCTCCCACAGCCATGCCGCCTTGACTAAAGATTTTCTTGACCTCGATGCGCATGGATCGAATGCCCATGAGGGGCAAGACCACCATCAGACTGCCCAGGGATGACCAGAGGTAGAGATTCCACCCATCGATGGAGATGAGTAGATACTTGAGGGAAAGATAATAGGCGGCGGTTAAGACCCAGTATGACAGGAAAGGCTTGATTGCAGGCGATAGGGCACTGAGAAATGGCTTGCTGTTTGAGCTATTGCTATTCGATCTGTTACTGTATAAACCTTTGCTATCAGATCCAATTTTTTTGTAGGATATGAGCAGAGTGCCAACAAGAAGCAATAGCCCTCCTACACAATGTTTTAGCTCCAGCACCTCCCCTAAAAGGAGGACGGAGCCTATGAATACAAATAGAGGATACACGTATTCCAGGGCGGTTACTTTAGAAGTTTCTTCAATCTTTAGGGCCTTCATGTAAAAAAAGGAGGGAAATACCTGCAAGCTTCCGAAGAGCAGAGCAATGAGGGACTGCGGGTATACAAAGTTCGCGCCTACTATCAAAAACACGGGAATGGTAAAGAGCTGCGAAGCTAATACCTGGCATACGATGTACGCATTGGAATCGTCAGTGTAGCTGCTGAGCATAAGCTTATCCAGTACCCCTGCAACAGAGAAAAAAATCGTTCCTAAGAATGCGAATGTAAGCCATTCCAGTTCAAATCCCTCCTTTTGTAGGGTGCGTTTTTTGAGATGCGCAAATGATACCGTTCTCAGCTAGCAACCCTAATCAGTTAAATACCAATGTCATACTAGTTATAGCTATACAAGTTTCTGATCAGGAGACATTATAAATTAACAAACTTTTAATACAATTTAAACGACCATCTCGACCTGCAGAGGTTCGAGGTCCTCTACATCTACGGCAACTACTCTCGCATCTTGAGCGGCCTGGACCGCAGATTTACATCCCTGCTGATAAGGAGGGCATTTATTGTCTTCCAGCTTATGACCATTTTGAAGGACAATCGTCACACGCTACTGATCATAGAGCATGATCCTCTGCTTTACGAGGACGCGGAAGAGATCTTACATTGGGAACTGGGGCGGACTTCTGGAGACAAAGGACTATGAGATAATCGGCAATATGATCGCCGAAGCCTCACAAAAACGCCGGGGAAGGCGCGTTGCGATTCTGGAAGGCGGTTGCCATCCTGACCGGGCATTAGAGACGAAGAGTCTGCCTAAAAACCTATCTCTCACTTTTAGTTAGATGAATAGATCTTAGCTATAAAAATTGATAGTTTTAATAATAATATTTTGTTCAAATTTTAATGAAAACTTTGTTAATAAAATAATAATTTATATAAATTTTTTAACTAAAATGTACTAAAAAAATTTCTACAATAATTATTAAAAATAATATAGTAATATAGATAATAAAATTTTCATAGTTTGTTTTTTAATAAAATAAAATTTTGAAATTAAATATATATTTTTAAATTGGGCTGTTCCAATGAGACGTCTTAAGTGAATACAAGGAAAGCCAGCAATTTCACCTAGATTCTATAAACTATAAGCATGAATCTTCTCACCCCCGGGACGGCCGGGATTTTGCCGACAGGGCTATTCCAGACACTATACGAATATGCCCCTCTCGGCGCCCATCCCCATGCTTTGCGACATGAAAACCTACTTCAACAACTAAAGAGCTATCCAAGTTTGATTCATTCATATAAACTACCAGAATAGATAGAGTTTATTACTAATAATGCTTTAATTTTATAAATACCAATCCCCTATGTTACATATAGAGTTATGATGCCCAATTATTATTTATAAAATCTTTCGAATTTAAATTGCAAATCAGTTAGCCACTTTTATAAATATTTATTATAATTTTATAAATGTTTTCATTTTTTATTATAAAATTTTTTTTATTAGTTTATATGATTATAGTTACTTTAAATTAGTTATGTTTTCTTAGAATCTAAAAAGTTTTTATTATATAGTTAATGTAATTGTTAATTAAAAATTATTTTAATTTATTAATAATAGTTAAAATTTTAAAGATTATAAATTAACATTATAAACTTATTAATGTAATATTTTGTATGAATCTATATCTTGATGAAAAGTGAGAGTTTATGATCGAGAAGAAAAACCCCTTTCTTTGGCAGCGAATCTTTATATTGAGATGTTGCTTCTCAGATGAACGAGATTGGCCTGAATCGTTATGAAGGATATTCTACAAGAGCTAAAGGAGATTGTCGGAGATAGGGTATCTGCCTCTCCCGGCGAGATGTGCTGCTACGCCGGCGATGCCTCCCAGGTCGCTGGACTGCCCGACTTCGTTGTGCGCCCAAAGAGCACAGGCCAGGTCTCTCGCATCCTAAGGCTATGCAGCGAACACCTTATCCCCGTTACGGCGCGCGGAGCGGGAACCGGGCTTGCCGGCGGCTGCTCTCCGGTTTTGGGCGGCATTGTCCTGGACATGTCGGGAATGAACAGGATATTGGAAATGGATATCGAAAACCAGCAGGTCATAGTTGAGCCGGGCGTGGTAGCTGAGAAGCTCAATTCAGCCCTGAAGCCCTATGGATTTTTCTTTCCACCTGATCCGGGAAGCCTGGCCATGTGCACCATAGGAGGAATGATCTCCTACAACAGCAGCGGCATGCGCTCGGTTAAGTATGGAACGGTGAGGAATTACGTCCTTGATTTAGAGGTGGTGCTGGCAGACGGCCGCGTCATTCATACCGGCAAAAAGGTGCTCAAATCATCTGCCGGATACGATCTCACCCGCCTCTTTGTGGGATCGGAAGGAACGCTTGGGATCATCACCCGCGCCGGATTGAAAATTGCCCCCTTGCCCAGGACGAGAAAACTCGTGCTGGCATGCTTTGAAGAGGCCGAGATTGCCGGCCAGGCGGTAATAAGGATATTTTCAAGCGGCATCACCCCCTCTGCCTGCGAGATACTGGACAGAACATCTCTGCAGGTCCTGAAGCTTTGCGATGCGCTACTTGCCATACCCGAGGACGGAGACGTAATTTTATTCGAAGTGGATGGAACGGAAAGTTCAACCGCTGAGGCTGCCAGGCAAATCTCGGAGATCTGCCGACCCACGGCCAAGAGCGTGAGAATTGCGGTCGGCCAGGAGATGGACAGCATCTGGGCGGCCAGAAGACTGGTGGGAGCTGCCATATCCCGGCTTGACCCCACGAAGACCCGGATTTATATGGGCGAGGATGTGGGTGTACCCATCAAGGAGATTCCCGCATTGATTAAAAAGGTACAGCAGATTGCAGCCAAGCTTGATATCCCGGCCATGAAATACGGCCACATTGGAGACGGGAACCTGCATGTCGCCCTCTTCATAGATGTCATGAATAAAGAGCAATGGGAGAAGCTGCGACTCGCCGCGGATAGAATCCACAGGGCGGCTATGGAGCTAGGCGGAACTGTCAGCTCCGAGCACGGCATTGGCCTGGCTCGGGCGGAGTATTTGCCGGAGCAGGTGGGAATGGAGGCATTTTCTGTAATGCAATCCATTAAAAAGGCCCTGGACCCCAAGGGGATTTTAAATCCGGGAAAAATGGGGCTTTAAAAGATGAATCTCGATTTAAAGGCGATCAATCAATGTGTGCGATGCGGAACCTGCCGCACCTTCTGTCCCGTATTCGAGGAGTCCGGCTGGGAGTCAGCCAATACCCGGGGTCGCATTATGATTCTAAAGGGGCTCACCTGCGGCCTTGAGCCCGACTCGCAGATTTTAGACAGTCTGAACACCTGCACCACTTGCGGAATATGCACGGAAAACTGCCCGGCTGGCGTGAATCCTCCGGAGATGATCGAGAGCGCCAGAAGACAGCTTGTCTCCCTGGGAGCTATGACACGCCAGCAAGCTGATCTTTGCAGAAATATCTTTGCGAGCGGCAATACCTTTGCCGATGCAAGTGACAGGCTATCCTGGCTAACAGACAGAAGCCTTCGCACAAAAAAGGCTGATTACGTCTATTTTGTTGGCTGCATGAATTCCTACCGCTATACCGAAACTGCGGCCAACACTTTTGCTCTTTTGCATCGCTTTGGGGCAACAATGCTTCCTGCTGAGAAGTGTTGCGGCTCTCCATTGCTACGCACCGGATTTGATGCCCGTAGATTTGTGGGTGAGAACTGCAGGCAGATTGCCGAGACTGGAGCGCGAACTGTAATTACAGGCTGCGCAGGCTGTTACACCACACTTAAGAAGAGCTACCCCCAGGACTTTCGCGTGCAAAGCATCCCGGAGTTTTTGGCTGAGCACATCTCGGAGCTGGACATATCGCAGCTTGATCTCACGGTAACTTACCATGACCCCTGCCATCTGGGCCGGCACAACCAGATCTATGAGCAGCCGCGCCGGGTGATCGAGGCCATCTGCCGCCTTAAAGAGATGAAGGCATCCAAAAAGGCGGCCAGATGCTGCGGAGGCGGGGGCGGGGTTCGGGCCGGCTACAAGGATCTCTCCCTGCAGATGGCCAAAAAGAGGCTAGGGGACGTTCCGGACGGCGTAGACTACATAGTTACCTCCTGTCCTCTTTGCATCAGAAATCTGAGAGATGCAGGGGCCGGGGAGAAAGTGATCGATCTGGTGGATCTGGTGGCAATGGCAATGCGATAAAATTAGAGCTTTGCGTAGAATACTTC